>JAIESL010000035.1 GCA_019746095.1 Caulobacteraceae bacterium | reverse complement strand
GGCGCCGGCCCCGGTGGTCCCGGCCCCCCAGCCGCGTGCCGCACCGGTCACGCCACCGCCTGCCGCCGTCGCGCCCCGGATCGAACCCGCCCCGGCTGTGGCTCCGGCCGTTGCGCCGGTCGCCGTCCCACCGCCGCCTGCGCCGCCCAGCGTCACCGTCCTGGACAGCGCCGCGCGCGCGGCCCTGCCGTTCACTGCCGACCTGCCGCCCGGTTTCGAGATCGTGACGGGCCGTCCGGGTCCCGACTTCCGGGTCTATACGATCCGGCGCGGAGACCAGTCCTTCGTCATGGTCTATGCCGGACCAGCGTCGCAGTTCCCGATCTACAGTGGCCAGATGGTCGAGGCCGGGGGGCGCGCCTCCATTGTCTCGACCGAGGACGGGGAGCGGCATGCCGTCGAACATCTGTTCCAGCGGCCGACCGCGCCCACCGAAGTCCACGTCTGGACCATGAGCCTGGACGGTGCTGATCGCGCCATGGCGGAAGAGATCGCCCAGTCCGTGGACGTCCGCTAGGGCGTCTTCAGATCCGGCGCACCGGCGTGTCCGGATCGCCCAGCCGCACCCCGCGGGTGCCGGCGAAGACCAGCACTTCCTGGCCGGCGGCGTCGGCCCAGCGGCGCAGCGTCGCCTGATAGGGCTCGCGTCGCCAGTCGTGCGGTCGTGCGGGGTCGCATTCGACCACCAGCCGCGCCCCGCCCATTTCGCTGTGCAGGACAAAGCCGGCCGTTGTGGGCTTCCAGCTTTCGTCCAGTGCCTCGGTCAGCAGCCAGAGACAGTTGAAGACGCGGCAGTCATCGGGCCGGTCCTCATAGATGGCGCAGCCCGCCGATTTGCTGAAATGCCGGCACCATCTGGCGGCCGGCTTGTCGAGGGCGGTCACCCCCATGAGCTTGCAGCACAGGCCGCAATCGCCGCAGCTTTTGGCGATGGCAGGGGCCGCGCCGTCTTCACGCATGGGGGTGCTCCGAACGTCCATGGACCTGCCTACCACGGGTCCGGCGTCGCTGGCCCGCCCCAAGCGGCGGAATGGATCGTCACAGCACCTCGCGTCGCGACAGATGGAGGGTCATCAGGACCAGGGCAACAAGGCCCAGCCCGCAGCCGAGTCCGAGGGCCGTATTCACCCGCCAGGGCTCTGCTGCCAGCATGTTGACCGGCATCTGCCAGGGCAGGAAGACGCCCTGTTTGGCCGAGGTGGCAACGACCGCGAAAAAGGTTCCGGCGATGCCCAGGACCAGACCGGGCACGAAGCTGGCGAAGCGCAGGGCCGTCCAGAGCTGGATCGCGATCAGGAGCAGGCCGGCGAGGAACATGGTCGCCATCAGCCTGGCGTAGTGGGCGAGGTCGAATACGCCGGTGGGGGCCATCTCGGGCCTGATCATGCCGGCCAGGCTGGCGCCGGCCCAGCTGAAGGCCACCACGGCCACACTCATCAGGGCCACCACGATCAGGGCGCAGACGGCCTTGGCCGCGTAAAGGTGCCAGCGCGGCACGGGCAGGGCGCGGAGGTGATCCCAGCTCCGCGGCCCATGCTCCATATGGGCCATCAGGGCGGCGAGGGCGGTGACGCTCATCGGCATCATGAAGAAGGCCCAGACGGCTGCGGCGTTCATCATCCACATGTCCCAGGGTGAGGCCTGTTTGGCGCGCAGGATCATGAAGAAGAGGAAGATCGCGATCAGGGCGGGCGCGGCGACGGCGAGCAGGGCTGCCAGGGAGCGGTTCAGCTTGCGGGCCTCGACGGCGAGGGGAGCGAAGAAGGGGGTGGCGGACATCAGACCAGCTCCGGCTGCAGGAGGGGTTGCGAAGGGGAGGGGGCGGACACCTGGCGATAGATGCCCTCCAGGGTTCGCGCCCGCGGTCCGATTGCGAACACGGCGATGTCGGCTGCGAGCAGGGCCCGGTTCAGGGCGGCCGAGGCGGCGCGGGCGTCCTCGCCGGGCTTGAGGCCGGCGATGATCCGGTCGGGTGTATGGGTGACGGCGAAGCCATGGGCCGAGGCGAGGGCGGCCGCGCGCGCAGGGTCATCGGTCTCGACCGCGATCTCCGGGGCCAGCTCGGCCTTCAGCCGGGCCAGATCTCCCTCCAGGACCAGCCGGCCCTGGTGGACGATCCCGACATGGGTCGCGGTCTGTTCGATCTCGCCGAGCAGGTGGCTGGACAGCAGCACGGTCGCCCCGGTCCGGGCCGGCAGCTCGCCGAGGAAGCGGCGCATGTCGGCGATGCCGTCCGGGTCCAGCCCGTTTGTGGGCTCGTCGAGGATCAGCACCGGCGGCGCCCCCAGCATGGCGCGGGCCAGCCCCAGCCGCTGGCGCATGCCGAGGGAATAGTCCGAGACCCGGCGGCGGGCATGTTCGGTCATCTCGACCACCTCCAGCACCCGGTCGATCTCGGTTCGGGGCAGGCCGGTCAGGGCCCGGGTCAGGTCGAGGTTCTCGGCCCCGGACAGATTGCCGTAGAAGCCGTGCGCCTCCAGCAATGCCCCGACCTGACGGGCGGCCTCCAGACGGTTGCGGACCACGTCGATGCCGCAGATGCGGGCCGTTCCGGCGCTCGGCCGGATCAGGCCCAGCAGCATTTTCAACGTCGTGGTCTTGCCCGCCCCGTTGCGGCCGAGGAAGCCATAGACAGCCTTGTCCGGCACCGTCAGCGATACGGCGTCGACGGCCAGATGGCGTTTGAAACGCCGGGTCAGGGCCTGTGTCTCGATGGCGTCCGGCATCATCGGTACTCTTGATCGTTTAAGTCAGACATAAAGTTGCAAACGGCGCGTCTTTAAGTCAAGATTAAAGAAAAGACAGGCATTGGACACTGGAGCCCGAGCTGTGAGCCAGACCGACATCGATCGCTTTCGCCGGCGCTGCGCCCAGTTCCGCTGGCTGGCCGTCTTCATGGTCGTCAGCGTGGGTGCCCTGATCGCACTGATCCATGTGATCTCCCCGCTCGTGCTCTGGAGCCGGGGTGAGCCCGGTCATCCGCAGACCTTCTACCGGATGATGCTCATGGGCCTGCCCGCCGCCTGCTATCTGTTCGGGGTCTGGTCGATTGGTCAGGCCATGGGGCAGCTGGCCAGGGGGCGGCTGATCCAGCCGATCCTCGCCGACGCTCTCCGCCGTGTGGGTCTGGCCCTGTGGATCGGCGGCGTCCTGAGCGTCTTTGTGGTCACCAATGTCCTGCGTTTCGTCGGCCTGAGCACGGGCGGATATCTGCATTTCGACGTGCCCGGCATGACCCTGGGCATGATCGGTGCCGCCCTGTTCCTGCTGGGCCGGGTGGCGGACCAGGCGGGCCGGGTCCAGGCCGAACTGGACGAGATGATCTGATGCCGATCCGTGTCACCCTCGACCAGCTTATCGTCAAAAAGGGGCTGAAGGCCCGCGACCTCGCCGCCGAGGTCGGGTTGAGCGAGACCCAGCTGTCGCTGTTCCGCTCGGGCAAGGTGAAGGGAATCCGCTTCCGCACGCTGGCGAAGCTGTGTGCGGCGCTGGACTGCAGGCCGGGGGATCTGCTGGACTATGATTTCGACCCGGCGGACCTCGCCGTCGTCGACGAAGACTAGCCGCCGAAGGTCACGGTCTGGGCCGGCGATCCAGGGCGGAAGATCACGGTGCGGGTCACGCCGTTGATCCGCACATTGACCTGCTGCTCCTGGTCGTCGTGGACGCCCGGAAAGAAGTCGAGATCGATGGTCACGGCCGAGATGCTGCGGTCGCTCGTCTCGCCGACGAAATCGACCCGGACATTGTCGCCCGCCAGATCGGTGCTCGCATGGGTCACCGGAATGGCGGCCCCGTCGATGTCGAGCCGGAACCTCTGGCGCAGATGGGTTTCAAGCTCCGCCAGGGCGCGCGGGTCGTCCAGGCTCGGCTGGGCCTCGGGGGCGATGGAGACCAGGGCCGGCTCTACATCGTGGGCAGAGAAGCGGTGCACCACACTGACCACGCCGGAGGCGGGATCGATCTCCACCACGGTCAGGCCGGCGTGGCCGCGATGGGCCAGAACCGGCGTCGCGAGGGCGGCGATCAGGGCCGCCGTGAGCAGCGCCCGCCGCATCACTGGGCGGCCGCCGGGCGGCGCACCCGGGTCGCGGTCGAATCCGGGCTGACCTCGACGTCCGAGTCCCGCATCCGGTTCTCGCCGGGCGGCGGCGGCGGAGCCAGGCGCAGGGTCCGCTCGTCGATCTGGCGCGGGAACAGGTTGTTGGCGCGGTTGGCATCGGCGGTCTCGCGCAGGGGGTCGACCTCGGCCGAGACCAGGGTTTTGGACGAGACATGCTGCCAGATCACCTGCTGGCTGTTGCGCCGCCAGACCTCGGCGGGGATCCGGATCGTCTCGTCCGAGCCGTCGCTGTAGGTCAGCTTCAGGATCACCGGCATGACCAGGCCACCGACGTTCTTGAAGGTGAAGCGGTAGATGTTGTCGTCGAACCCTTGCGCCGCACGGCGGTCGGCATCGGCGCGACGGGCGGCGCTTACGGCGTCGCGGCGCTGCTGGGCCGTGGTCGTGAAGCGGTCGGTCTCGTTGTAGAAGTCCCGGGTCGCGGGGTCGCGCTCGACCACGGTCTCGATGCCGCGGTTGTTCTCGACCGTGCGCGAGACCGGCTCCTGTTCGAACCGCTCGCGGGCGGCGCGGTTGCGGGCCTCGGGATCAGCGGACTCCAGCGTCGCGGCGGTGACGCTTTCCAGCGAGATGTCGACGTGGTCGGTGGAATAGAACCAGCCGCGCCAGAACCAGTCGAGATCGACGCCCGAGCTCTCCTCCATGGTGCGGAAGAAGTCATAGGGGGTCGGGCGTTTGAAGGCCCAGCGCTGGGCGTATTCGCGGAAGGCCCGGTCGAACAGTTCGCGGCCGAGAATGGTCTCCCGCAGGATCACCAGGGCCGTCGCCGGCTTGGCATAGGCGTTGTTGCCGAACTGAAGCAGGGAGTCCGACTGGGTCATGATCGGCACCTGGTCCTGGCTGATCATGTATTCGATGATGCTGGACGGCTCGCCGCGGGCGGGGAAGTCGGCATCCCACAGCTTTTCGGCCTGGAACTGCAGGAAGCTGTTCAGCCCCTCATCCATCCAGGTCCACTGGCGCTCGTCCGAGTTGACGACCATCGGGAAATAGATGTGCCCGACCTCATGGATGACCACGCCGATCAGGCCGTTCTTGGCGCGTTCGGTATAGGTCAGGCGGCCGTCGTCGCCCCGCACCGGGCGCGGCCCGTTGAAGGTGATCATCGGATATTCCATCCCGCCGACCGGGCCGTTGACCGACTGGGCCGTCGGATAGGGATAGGTGAAGGCGAACTGGTTGTAGACGTCGATGGTGTGGGCGATCGACCGCGTCGAATAGGTGTCCCACAGCGGCCGGGCCTCCTTCGGATAGAAGGACATGGCCATGACCACGGGGTGTTCGGCGCTCTCCTGGTCAACGCCCATGGCGTCCCAGATGAATTTGCGGCTCGAGGCCCAGCCGAAGTCACGGACGTTGTCGGCGCTGAAATTCCAGGTGCGGGTGCCGGAGCGGGCCGGGCGGGCTTCGGCGGCGGCGGCCTCGGCGGGGGTCACGATATAGACCGGGGCCTCGGCCGTGCGGGCCTCGGCCAGTCGCGCCCGCTGTTCGGTGCTGAGGATGTCGGTGTTCTGGAGCTCCCCCGTCGCCGCCACCGTATGATCGGCGGGCGCGGTGATGGAGACGTCATAGTCGCCGAATTCCAGGGTGAACTCGCCGGAGCCGAGGAACTGGGCGTTATGCCAGCCCTCATAGTCCGAATAGACGGCCAGGCGCGGGAACCACTGGGCGGCCAGGAACAGGCAGTTGCCGTCCTCGCCGGGCTTGGTGAAACACTCATAGCCGCTGCGGCCGCCGACCACACTGGTCTCGGGCAGGGGCAGGCTGAAGTCGATGGTGAAGGCGAAGCTCTCGCCGGTCGCCAGCGGGCGCGGCAGTTCGACCCGCATCATGGAGTCGACAATGGTGAAGGGCAGGTCGCGGCCGTCCGGGCCGGTCACCTTCAGGTCGTTGAAGCCGCCCTCCCAACCCTGCATGCGCTGCACCCGCAGGATCTCGTTGACGCTGACCGTGTCCGAGGCCGTGTAGGTCCGGCTGCGCTCGGCCAGGGAGTCGCGGCGATAGTTCTGCTGGTCCAGCAGAAGCCAGAGGTAGCCGAGGGCGTCCGGCGAATTATTGGTATAGGTCACCGCCTCGCGGCCGGTCAGGGTGCGGGTGGCCTCGTTCAGGCTGACGTCGATGTCATAGTCGACCTCCTGCTGCCAGTAGCGGTGGCCGGGGGCACCCGAGGCGTTGCGGTAGTCGGTCGGGGTCGGCCAGTCCTCCCCCTCGAACTGGCGGAATTTGTCCTCGAAGGTGCCGCGCGACTGGTCGACCGGGCCGACGCTCTGCTGCGCCAGGGCGGCCGTGGCCATCAGGGACACACCGGCGACGGACGCCAGCAACATACCGATACGCATTCGAAACACAGTCCCCATCTGAAAGCCGGGGCGGACCTTAGTCCCCCCGTACAGTGTAACAAGGCGGCGAAGATTAAGTCTGTGTAATCCAGCCGTGCCGGGCGGCCCAGGTGAGAGCCAGTTGGGGCCAGGCGGCAGCGGGTCTGCCCGCAATCAGCCGGATACCGAAACCGTGGCCGCCCTCCTGGAACAGATGCGCCTCGCACGGCACGGCCGCAGCGCGCAGGGCGGACAGCAGTTCCAGGCTGTTCTCGACGGGCACGGATGCGTCGTCCATGGCGTGCAGCAGGAAGGTCGGAGCGCTGCCGGTCCAGCTCATCCGTTCCAGCGAATAGCGGGCGATCGCTTCCGGCGTCGGGGCCTCGCCCAGCAGTTCCCGTCGCGATCCCGCATGGACATGGGGGTCGGCCATGGTCGCCACGGGGTAGAGCAGGATGGACAGGTCGGGCCGGTGAGACACGGCGTCGGCCTCGTCCACCGCCGCATAGGTGATGTCGGCACGCGCGGTCAGCATCCCGGCCAGATGGCCGCCTGCCGAGGCTCCGAGGACGGCGACCCGAGCGGGGTCCAGACCCCGGGCGGTGGCCTGGGCACGCACCAGCCGCAGGGCGCGCTGGGCGTCCTGCAGGGGCGCATCCGGTCCGGCGGCCCAGCCGTCTCCGGGCAGGCGATAGCGCAGCACGAAACAGGTCACGCCGGCTGCGGCGAAGACCCGGGCGCAATCCAGACCTTCCTTGTCGACCACGGCCCATCTGTAGCCGCCGCCGGGAATGAGCAGCAGCGACGCCCCGTTCGGCCGGTCGGGCCGCAACACGGTCAGGATGGGGTCGGTGGTGTAGCGGGCGAACCGGTCGTGGAAAGCGGGATTGTTTGATCGCTCGGTCACCTGTGGCGTGACCGTGACCCGCTCGCCACCGGGCGCCGCGCCGGGCCACAGGCGGATGACCTCGGCCGGATCGGGCGGAGCGACCTGTGGCCCAAGGCCCCGGACGGGGACTGTTGCCATGGCGGCCAGGCCCAGGGCAGTGCGGCGGTTCACGGTCATGGGCGGGCTCCTGCCGACGAGGCTAGAGCAATCGTCCGCCCACAGCCAAGACGGAGCGGGGTCAGACCAGCTCGACCGCCACGGCCACGGCCTCGCCGCCGCCGATGCACAGGCTGGCCACGCCCTTCTTGCCGCCGCGGGCCTGAAGCGCCGCCAGCAGGGTGGTCAGGACGCGGGCGCCCGAGGCTCCGATGGGATGGCCCAAGGCCGTGGCACCGCCGTTGACGTTCAGCTTCGCCCGGTCGATGCCGAGGTCGCGCATGGCGATCATGGCGACGACGGCGAAGGCCTCGTTGATCTCCCACAGGTCGACGTCGTCGACCGACCAGCCGGCCTTGTTCAGGGCCTTTTGCATGGCGGGGACGGGGGCGGTGGTGAAAAGGCCCGGCTCATGGGCGTGGGCAGCATGGCTGACGATGCGGGCGACGACCGGCAGGCCGAGTGCTTTCGCCACGCTCTCGCGGGTCATGACCAGGGCGGCCGCGCCGTCCGAGATCGAGCTGGCATTGGCGGCGGTGATGGTGCCGTCCTTCGCGAAGGCGGGCTTCAGGGTCGGGATCTTCTCCGGCATGGCCTTGCCGGGCTGTTCGTCCTCGGTGATCGTGACCACGCCCTTGCGGCCCGTGACCTCGACCGGGGTGATCTCGGCCTTGAAGGCCCCTGAGGCGATGGCCTCCAGCGCCCGGCTCAGGCTCTCCAGTGCATATTCGTCCTGGGCCTCGCGGGTGAACTGATAGGTGCGGGCCGAGTCCTCGGCGAAGGCCCCCATCAGCTTGCCGGGGGTGTAGGCGTCCTCCAGCCCGTCCAGGTACATGCTGTCAGAGATGACATCGTGGCCGATCCGGGCCCCGCCGCGGTGTTTGGTCATCAGATAGGGCGCGCCCGACATCGACTCCATGCCGCCCGCCACGATGATGTCGGCGCTGCCGGCGGCGAGGCTGTCGGAGGCCATCATCACCGCCTGCAGGCCCGAGCCGCACATCTTGTTCAGCGTGGTCGCCTCGACATGCAGGCCGAGGCCGGCACCGATGGCCGCCTGGCGCGCGGGTGCCTGGCCCAGGCCGGCCGGCAGGACGCAGCCCATATAGATCTGCTCGACCTTTGCCGGATCGACGCCGGCGCGCTCGACCGCGGCCCGCACCGCCGTCGCGCCCAGCTCGGTCGCCTTGACGCCGGACAGGGACCCCTGGAAGCCGCCCATGGGTGTGCGGGCGAAGGAGACGATGACGACGGGATCGGACATGGGAAGGCTACCCTCGGGAGGAAGATTTGCGCGGCTGGATGGGCCGGGGCGTGCGGAAAGGCAAGAGGCTCAGGCGGCCTCTTCGTCGGTCCGTTCCCGGGGCATCATCTCGCCGACGGTCGGACGGTTCTCGGCTCGGGTCAGCAGGATGTCGCGCGGCTTGACGATCTCATTGCAGTGGCCGCAGGCGATGCGCGGGGCCAGATCGTGGCCGCAATCCTTGTGGATCATTGAGACGCCGGAATCGGCATTGCCATAGACGTGTTTGGCCCCCCAGCCGTGGAGGGTGACCAGGACGCCGTAGAGGTCCTTGCCCTTGGCGGTCAGGATGTATTCGTTGCGGGGCGGACGTTCGGAATAGAGCCGGGGCTCCAGAACGCCATGCTGGACCAGACTCTTCAGCCGGGCCGCGAGCACATTGCGGGCGACGCCCAGCCGCTCCTGCCACTGTTCGAAGCGGCTGACGCCGTTGAAGGCGTCGCGAATGACCAGCAGGGTCCACGGATCGCCGATGACCTCGAGCGTGGCGGCGATCGAACAGCTCTGTCGTGAATAGTCTGCGGTGCGTCCCATCCTGCGAAAGTGACCCTGCGTCACCCGTTTTGCAAGAGGGTTGCCAATCCGTACGGACTAGGTCAGTCCTGTTTGGATACGGACACGCTGCGGCGTATCCGGTCCCTTGACCCGGAGTGGATGATTTCCGTCTTCCGCCTGCCCTTGCCGAACGATAGCGATACCGGATGACCCAGCAGACCCTGGCCGAGGCCCTGACCCTGACCGAAGACGGTGCCGGCGGCCTGACCGCCCGGCTGACCGGCGGCTTTTCCAATGCTCCGCAGTCGGCTCCGCAAGCGCGCGGCGCGCCGTTCGGCGGTCTGATGGCAGCCCTGGCTGCCGGGGCCATGCGACAGGGCCTGGGCATCGAGACACCGCTGCAGTCCCTGACCGTCCAGTACCTGGCCGCCGCGCGGTTTGAGGAGGCGGTCTTCACGCCGACGATGAACCGGGGGGGGCGCAACGTCGCCTATGCTTCGGTCACCGGCGGACAGGCCGACCGGCCTGCGATCCAGGCGCTCGGAACCTATGGCCGCGACGTCGCAGGGCCGGTGCTGACCCCGCTGACGGCCTCGCCGACGCCGGTCGCGGATCTCGACCCGATGCCGCTGGACCCGATGTTCGGACCCTGGTTCACCCACCACATCGAGAACCGTTTCGTCGATGGCCCGCGGTTGTTCGGTGCGAATGCGGGCCGGACGCCGGAGCTGGGCTGCTGGATGCGCACCATCGATGGCGATCCGCTGGACGAGGCCCGGCTGCTGTTCCTGCTGGACGGACTCTACCCCACCTATTTCACGGTCTTCCCGGCCCCTCCGAATGTCTCGGCCAGTGTCGATCTCCGGGCCGATCTGCTGACCGAACTGACACCCGATACGTCGCCGGAGGGCTGGGCCTATTTCCATTTCACCAGCCGCGACGTCGGCGGCGGGTGGGCGGTGGAGGATGGTGTGGCCCATGCGCCGGACGGACGCCCCCTGGCCCTGGTGCGTCAGCGCCGGAAGCTGATGCCGACCCGCGGCTAGCCGCGCAGGCCGCGCAGCTGGATAAGGGGGATGACGATGTCCTCCTCATCCTCCAGATGCCGCAGGAGCGGGCGGGCACCGGACTCGATCAGGTCGGACAGACGCGCCGCCCGGTCAGCGGCGTCCGGGGCCTTGCCGGCCACGGCCTGATGAAAGGCCAGGCCGCCCTGGAACAGGACCTCCAGGGTCTGGTGCATCGCGTCATGGTCGCGGTCCAGCAGGTCGATGCCCGCGCCGATCCCCGGCTCGATCGTTCGCATCATCGGAAAATAATGACCGCTCTCAACGCGGTGGTGGCCGTCGAGGTGTTGCAGGAAGGACTGCAGCACGGGGATCATTTGGCGGTGGAACCCGGTCAGGTCGCCGTTCGCCCGCCACTGCCCGACCAGGTCGGCCATATGGGTCTGGTGACCACGGAAACCGGCGTGCATCTGCAGCCAGAAGGCGGCGGTCTCGTCGAGCGCCGCATTCCAGCGGTCGCGCGGGAAGTCGTCCAGCAGATAGCGGAATGCGGGCGGCAGGCCGGTCCGCGCGGCGAGCGCGTTCCCGACCCCGTCAGACAACGGCCGTCGTCGTCTTGATGAAACCGCCGCCCAGGAGCCGGTCCGGATCGACCGGGTCATAGAGGGCGCAGGCCTGGCCGGGGGCCACGCCTTCCTCGCCCGAGGCGAAGGTCACAGCGACGCTGCCGTCGACCATGGACAGGCGGGCGGGGGAGGGCGGACGGGTCGAGCGGACGCGGGCCAGTACCGGGACCCCGGCATCCGCCGCCGCCTCGACCGAGGCTTCGTCGCCCAGCCAGTTGGTCTCGTCCAGCGTCAGGGCGGCGGTCAGCAGGGCTTCACGCGGGCCAACGATGACATGGCGTTTCACCGGATCGAGCCGGGTCACGAACAGGGGCTCGCCCACGGCCACGTTCAGGCCGCGGCGCTGGCCGATGGTGTAGTCGGTGATGCCCGCGTGGCCGCCCAGCACCCGGCCGTCCATGTGCACGATCTCGCCGGCTTCCCGACCCTGCGGCCGCAGCTTGTCGATCAGGGTGCGGTAGTCGCCGTTTGGTACGAAGCAGATGTCCTGGCTGTCGGGCTTGGCGGCGATGCGCAGGCCCAGTTCGGCGGCCACGCCCCGCACCTGCGGCTTTTCCAGATCGGCCAGAGGAAAGCGCAGATAGTCGAGTTGCTGCGGGGTGGTGGCGAACAGGAAATAGGACTGGTCGCGCGAATGATCGATCGCCTTGCGCATCTGGGCGCGGCCATCGACGACCGACCGACGCACATAGTGGCCGGTGGCCATGGCCTCGGCCCCGAGATCGCGGGCGACGTCCAGAAGGTCGCGGAACTTGACCGTCTGGTTGCAGCGGATGCAGGGCACCGGGGTCTGGCCGGCCAGATAGGAGTCGGCGAACTGGTCGATCACCGCGTCGCGGAAGCGGCTCTCATAGTCGAGGACATAGTGGGGGATGCCCAGCATTTCCGCCGCGAGCCGCGCGTCATGGATGTCCTGACCGGCGCAGCAGGCCCCCTTCTTCTTCAGGGCCGCACCATGATCATAGAGCTGCAGCGTCACGCCGACGACGTCATAACCCGCCTTGTGCAGCAGGGCCGCGACCACGGTGGAGTCCACCCCGCCAGACATGGCCGCGACCACGCGCGACCCGACCGGCAGGCCGACGGCCGCGCGCGCGGACTCGATCGCCGCATCCATGTCGGCCAGAGACGACATGGGAGCGATGGTCGGAACCGGGCAGATGTCCTCAGCTAAGGTCATGGCGGGCCATGTAGTGCGAAAGCGGCGCGAATTCGAGGCCGGTCCGCAAACGAAAACGGCCGCCCCCGTCACCGGGAGCGGCCGCGATCTCTTTGGAACGGTCGCCTTACGGTCGGCCGTAGTGCTGGATCCGCGTCGTACGCAGACCCTGCATGCCCCATTTGTCGATCGCCTTCTGCCAGGCAAGAAACTCCTCGGCCGTCAGACGATAACGCGAGAGCGCATCTTCCAGACTGATCAGTCCGCCGCGCACGGCGGCCACAACCTCCGCCTTGCGGCGGATAACCCAACGGTCCGTATTGGCCGGCGGGAGGTCATGCAGCGTCAAGGGAATCCCTGTCGGCCCGACCACGTATTGTTCGCCCTGATTATTCAGGCGTCGCTCTTGCAACATGGGCTTATGCCTCATTGACCACCACCACTACGATTGGACAGTAGCGGTCTGCGGCTAAGGGCCGTTTAAGCGTCGTGGTGAAGGAAAGGCTAAAATGCCATCCGCCCACGGTCTCAATATTCAACAAAGGATTCATTGAGGTTTACGGCCTGTTACTCGGTGATCAACGTTTGATGCTGATCAGTTCAGCGAGCATTTCGTCTGCGGTGGTGATGATCTTGGACGAGGCCGAATAGGCGCGTTGTGTGGTGATCAGGCCCGTGAACTCGGCCGACAGGTCGACGGTCGAGGCTTCCAGCTGCGAGGCCCCGATCTGCCCCGCCCCGCCCGAGCCGGCGGCCTTGAGGTTATAGGTGCCCGAGCCCTGGCTGACGCGGTAGGCGTTGCCCGAGGTCTGGGTCAGGCTGTCCGGGCTGGGGAAGGTGGCGAGGGCGATCTGGGCGATCTGGCGCGTGACCCCGTTGTCGAAGATCGCGGTCACGAAGCCGCTGTCGTCGATCTTGACCTCCGACAGGTTGCCGAAGGCGGTGCCGTTGGTCAGGACGGCCTGGACGACCGAGCCGCTGTCATACTGGGTCAGGCCGCCGGTGGCCGCCGTCAGGTCAAAGGACAGTTCCTGGCTGTCGATGCCGAGCCCGGGTGCCCAGGTCACCGCACCCGCCCCCGGTGCACCGGCACTGGAGGAGCCGAAGTTGATGGCGGCGGTCGTAACGTCCGGGAACAGGGCGTTGGCACCGAGGGCCGCCATGGCATCGGCGTCGAGGCGACCGTCCTGGGTAAAGGCGACCAGACCGCTCCGGATCTGGCCATTCGCCAGGCCGGCACCGGTGACGACATCCGAGGCCGGGATGGCGCGGATCTCTGCGTGCCACTGGTTCGGCACGGTGCTCTTCAGGAAGGAAATGGCGATCGTGCGCTGGCCGCCCTTGGAGTCCGAGACCGGGATGGTCAGCTCGAAATCGGGCTTCACGCCTGCGCCCGTCTCGGCGTTCCACATGGCCATGGAGTTGGTGGCGGGGCTGTAGGCATTGGCACCGGGCGGGACGGCTGCGGCGTCGGTGGCTTCGGCCGAAATCAGCTGGCTGGACTTGATGTTGGCGTTCAGCTGGATGCGGGTGGTGGCTTCCGCAGTCCCGCCGACCGAGCCGACGTTGATGGTGCGCAGGCGGTTCAGGTCGGACGGGTCGGTGGCGATATTGCCTGCGGCGTCCACGGGCCAGCCCTGGAGATAGAGACCGGAGGTGTTCTTCAGATAGCCGAGGTTGTCGACGCTGAAGGCACCGGCGCGCGTGAACAGGCGGCTGTCGGTGACCTGCAGGTTCTCGGGCCGCTCGGTGACCACGAAGAAGCCCTGACCGGCAATGCCGAGGTCCGTGTTCGAGGTCGTGCGCTGGAGCTGGCCGTTCTGGCTGGTGTAGTGGCGGGCCGTGGCCAGGACCCCGCCCGCGGAATAACCCACGCCCTGGGCCTGGCTGTTGATGACGGTCTGGAACTCGCCGGCGGTGCGCTTGTAGCCGATGGTGTTCACGTTCGCGATGTTCTGGGAGATCGCGGCGAGGGCGGCGGAGTTGGCGGTCAGGCCGGACACACCGGCCAGAAGTGCGCTGTTGATGCTCATGGCGGCAAGCTCCTTACGAGAACAGTTTCAATGGGTTGAGGTTTGAGGCGAAGGAGGCGAGCAGGCCGGCCTCGGCATCGTCATTGGCGGGCGGCGGCGTGGTGGCGGCTCGCGCCTCTTCCAGTGCGATCACGGTCGAGAGCGGCAGGATGGAGTTGCCGATCGTCAGATAGGGCTCGCCGTTGTACATCTCGACGCCGGTGATCCGGCCACGGGTCAGCACCTGGGCGTCGATGGCACCGCCGGCGGCGTCCTTGGCCACGACCCGCAGTGAATAGACCTGGCCGTCCTGTCCGTCGTTCCCGCTGGTGGCCTTGCCGTCCCAGGTGAAGTCATGGACGCCGGTGCCCTTCGCCGGCGCGTCGCCCGACCAGACCACCTTGCCCGAGCCGTCGAGCACCTGCAGCGTCGCCGAGGCGGCGGTGGAGGCCAGTTCGTAGCTCCAGGTCGCCTCGCCGTCGGTGAATTTGGTCGCCGACCAGGCGGCGGTGGCTTCCTTGCCGATATAGGTCGCCGCACCGGCCAGTCCGCCGCCGCCCTGGGCTGCCAGCAGTCCCTTGAGCAGGTCATTCGTCAGGAGCTGCTGCTCGACCCCGGCCATCTGGGTCAGCTGGGCCGTGAACTGGTTGGAATCGACCGGCGACAGCGGGTCCTGGTTCTTCAGCTGCGAGGTCAGCAGGGACAGGAAGGTCTCGAAATTCGAGGCCAGCATGGTCGAGCCGGCACCGATCCGGCTGCTGGCGTTACTGGTCGTGCTGGTGATGGAATCGACCATCGGTTCAGACCTTCATGTCCAGGCCCGAAGGCGTGAGAGAGAGCGACAGCCAGCGTGGCGGCTGGGCGAGATCGATTTCAGTGTTGATGCGCGAGGCGGCTGCGAAGGCGCGGGCCGATCCGTCGCGCGCATCCTGACCCCGGTCGAAGGCGCTGGAGCCGCTGTCGCGGTCGGCGAATTCGAAGGCGTCCTCGGCCAGGTGGAAGCCGGCGTCCTCGAGCTGGCGACGCAGCTCGTCGGCCCGACCTCTCAGATCGGTGGCGGCGGCCGGGTTGTCGAAGGCCAGACGGGCGTTCAGCCGGCCCTCGGAGTCGATGTCCAGCTTGACGTCGACCCGTCCGAGCTCATCCGGCGTCAGGGCCATTTCGAAACGGGTCGACCGGCCTTCCAGCCTGCGCAGGATCTGGGCGGCGATCTGGGCCGTGGCCTCGACGGTGGCCCGCGACAACTGGGACACCGTGGTCTCACGCGCGATGGCCGGGGCCTGGGTCTGGGCGGTGGCGGTTTCGCCGCCCGGCACCGGCTCGGACACGGCGTCTTCGGAGGTGCCGCCGTTTGCGGTGTCGCGCGTGACGGCTGCGACCAGCAGCTCTGCGGGCTTTGCAGGCTGGTCGGCGGGGACAACGGCCGGTGTCGCGCCGGGTTTGGCGGCCTTGGCCGGTTCAGCCATGGCGGAGGTTTCTCCCGTCCGGGCGACCGGGGTCTCCACAGGACGGGAGGTGCGCTCGGCCAGGGGGCGAAGCGGCACCGGCGGCGCGGCCGTGGCCGGCGCGGACGGCGGGGTCGGAGCCGGCGTGGCCGCGGCCCGCGTCTGGGCCTCGACGACCTCGGCCTCGACCTGGGTGGCGGTCCGGCCCGCAGTCTCGGGACGATCAGACCGGAGGTCACTCAGGCGAGCGGGGACATCTCCGAAGTCCGAAACAGCGGGCTGTATCTGTGGGTCATTGGTCTTGGCACCGAGAGCCTTGTCGACGGGTGCCAATGGCATGGTCGGCGGGGTGTCGGGCGTCTCGCCGCCTTCGGCCGAAGGCGCAGGGGGCGAAAGCGTGGCAGGCGGAAGGGTGGCGGGATCGGTTTCGCCGCCGCCGGAGCCGGTCGCGGGTGCCTTGGCTTCTGCCGCAGCTGCCGATCCATCGGCCGCAGGAAGGACCAGGGGGGTGAGGGGCGGCGTCGGGGCGACGAGGAAGCCGATGGCTGTGGCGTCCGTGGTCTTCGCTTCTTCCGGTGCCGGGGTCTCGGCGGGTCCGGGCCTGGTGCCGGAGGCGAGGGCATCCTCGCCAGAGCCGGCCGTCGTCGCGCCCTGGGCTGCCGGCAGGCTCTGGGCCTCCAGCAGGCTCTGGAATCCGGACGCGGCCTCGCCCGCCGAACCCCGGGAGAGGGTCGGGACGGCCGGCGCGATGACGGACAACAGGTTGAGGGCGGACATGATCCCGAGAGGCGGTTCGCCGAAGCGAGAGGGGACGAGGGCGCCTGCTGCGCCGGACATTCGGAACCCGTGGCGCAAGTCGCGGGCCAGACGGTGCGCTCTCGTCAATCCACTGAATATGAATGAGAAAATAGCTCGTCCGGCGGATGGGTCGCCGCGATGGCTCAGTCGAAACTTGCCGCGTGAAGACGTTTATTGCCCAGCGTCCCTGCCCGGTCGGTGGGGCCCGTGCCGGGTGGCCCGGTGTTTGCGCCCCTTGCGGCTCATGACCCAGGCGCGAAACGCAACAGCGCGTAATTTCAGTAACTTGGCCGGATCGCCTCAGCGCGACGCCGGGCAAAAACCGCACGTCGACTGGCAGGGCTTGCCGGGTGGCGTCGGGTCGGAGGCCGCGGGATGTCGCTGAACGCCATCATGAACACGGCGAGCTCGGGGCTCGCGACCGCCCAGACCCAGTTGCGGGTGGTCTCGGACAACGTCTCCAACGTCAACACGCCCGGCTATGTCCGCAAGATCGCGGAGCAGCGGACCCTGTCCAGCCAGGGCGTCGGCTCCGGTGTGGAGGTCGCGCGCATTCGCCTGGCCACAGACCGGTTTCTGCAGGCGGCCAGCCTGAATGCGGGGGCCGAGGCCGCCCGCCTGGGCGCGCGCCATGAACTGTATGACCGGATCCAGTCGCTGTTCGGCGACCCGGGCGGCGATAGCGGCTTCTTCTCCAAGGTCGATTCCGTCTTCTCCGCCTTCGCGGCCAGCGCCGAGGACCCGACCTCCTCGCCGCGCCGGCAGGAGGCCCTGTTCCGGACCCAGGCCCTGTTCGACGAGGCCAGCCGGATCGCCAAACAGATCCAGGCGGTCCGCGAGGACGCCGACAGTCGTATCCAGAGCGCCGTCGAACGTACCAACGGCCTGCTGCAGCAGATTGAAGGCCTGAATCTGGAGATCGCCCGCGCCACGGCGATCGGCGGGGATGCCTCGGGCGCGGAGACGGCCCAGGCGTCCCTGGTCGGCCAGCTGGCCGAGCTGGTGGACATCCGTGTTGCTGTCCGGCCCGTCGGGGGCGTCTCCATCCGGACCGGCACCGGCGCCCTGCTGGCCGGACAAGGCGCGGCCACGCTCGGCTACAGCAGCGCCGGTACCATCACCGGCGAAACCGCATTCAACGAAATCTGGGTCACTGAACCCGGCGGGCAGCGACGTTCTCTGCTGGACAGCATCACCTCCGGCGAGATCAAGGGCCTGGTCGAGCTGCGCGACACGGAAGCGCCCGCGACCGCCGAGCGGCTGGCTGAGCTGGTGGCCCACGTCGCCGACCAACTGAACCGGGCCCACAACGCCAACAGTTCGGTCCCGGCTCCGACCAGCCTGGTCGGCCGCAATGTCGGCCAGACATTCGAGAGCGCCATCGCCGGCTTCTCGGGCCGGTCCACGGTGGCCGTGACCAATGCTGCGGGGGTCATCCAGACCCGGGCGGACATTGTCTTCTCGGGCGCGAGCATCACGGTCAACGGCGCGGCGGCGACGCCGGCGAATTTCCTGAGTGTGCTGAACGCCCAGCTCGGCGGTGCGGCGACGGCCAGCTTTGCGGATGGCCGGCTGAGCATCACGGCGACCGGGACGAACGGGGTCGCCGTGGCGGATGACGCCACCTCCCCCTCGAACAAGGCCGGTCGCGGCTTCTCGCACTATTTCGGCCTCAACGACCTGATCTCCAGCGACCAGCTCGGCTTTTACGACAACGGGCTGACGGCTGCCTCGCCGCATGGCTTCACGGCGGGCGAAACCCTGACGCTGCGGTTCACCGGTGAGGCCGGCTCGCGCCTGAGGGATTTGCAGGTCGCGGTCCCGGCAGGGGGAACGGTTGGAGACCTGGTTTCTGCCCTCAACGACCCCGCGACCGGGGTCGGCCGGTTCGGTGCCTTCGCCCTGGCCGCCGACGGCACGCTCTCGTTTACCGGCTACGGCAATCCTGCGCCGACACTGAGCGTTCTGGAAGACCGTACCACCCAGGTGCCGTCGGGCGTCTCCGTGACCGAGCTGTTCGGCATCGGGACTGGTACCCGCGCCTCCCGCGCCGATGGCTTCGCCATGCGCGCAGACATCCGTCAGAGCCCCTCCCGGCTGGCGCTTGCACAGTTGAACCTTTCGGCCGCCGTGGGCACCCAGGCTCTCAGCACCGGTGACGGGCGGGGCGCACTGGCCCTGGCCGATGCGGGCGAGCGGGTCGCGAATTTCCAGGCTGCAGGCGGGTCGTCGGGCGGGTCTCTCTCGGTTTCGCGCTATGCGGCGGAACTGTCCGGCGAGATCGGCGGCAAGGCCGCTGCGGCCCGCAACCGGAAAGAGACGGCCCAGGCCCTCTACACCGAGGCCGGGGCCCGTCAGACGGCACAGGAAGGCGTCAATCTGGATGAAGAACTGGTGCTGATGACCACCTATCAGCAGGCCTTCAACGCCTCCGCCCGCCTCGTCCAGGCGGCCAAGGACATGTACGACACGCTGATGGGGATGGTCTGATGACCCGCGTCGCTACCTTCGGCAACTACCAGTCGGCCCTGCTGGATCTGATGCGGGCCCAGACGCGGGCGGCCGATGCCCAGGAACGGGTCTCGACCCAGAAGAACGCCACTGACCTGACCGGCTTCGGCCGTCAGGCCGAGACGCTGACGGCTCTCAAGGGGTCGCAGAGCCGTATCCAGGGCTTCATCGATACCGGTGCCGCCGTCAGCGCGCGGCTGACCACGCAGGATCTGGCCATGAACCAGATCAACGATGCCATCAACGGTGTCCGGACCGCCCTCGGCGGGGCCATTTCGACGGACTTCACCGGCTCGCTGATGCTCGAGCTCGAGGGGCAGTTCCAGTCGGTCCGCGGCGGGCTGAACATCCGGCATCAGGGCGGCTATCTGTTCGCCGGTGCCTCAACCTCGACGGCGCCCGTCGAGGCGGCCAATCTGAACGAGCTTCTGGCAGCCCCCAGCGTGGCCTCGCTGTTCAGGAACGACACGCTCAAGACAGCCAGCCGGGTCGCCGAAGGCACGACGCTGGAGACGGGATTTCTCGCCGATGAGCTGGGCACCGAGATCCTGACCATCCTGCGCGATATCCAGAACTACCACAGCACGCCCGGGTCCGGTCCGCTGACCGGGCGACTGAACGAGTCGCAGAAGACGTTTCTGTCCGCCCAGCTGACCCGCCTCGAACAGGCCAGCACGGCGGTCGTCGACAAGATCGCCAAGACCGGCTCGCTGGCCAGACAGGTCGATAGCATCACCACCGGTCATGAAGCCCAGAAGGGTGCCCTGGACGAGCTGGTCTCCGGTCGCACCGACGCCGATCTGGCCGAGGCGATCACCGACCTTGAACTGTCCCAGGTCGCGATCCAGGCCTCGGCCCAGGTGATCAGCCAGCTGCGTCAGGTTTCCCTGCTCAACTATCTGAGTTGACGGGCATTGCGGACGGCAGGCGCGTCCGGACCCGGCCTTGATCCGTAGAGTCCGGAAACCGTGGCCGAACGAATACGGGCGGACCGCGTTCTGAGCTCTGCCCCAGCTTTGCCGTTCGGCCGGCGTAGGCAAATCGGACAGGGCGATCTAGGTAGGTGTATGGCCGCAGCGGATTTCCAGCTTGAGGACGGTGGATCGGGGTTGACCCTGCGCCTGACCGGCGACTGGACCGCGACCGAGCTGGGCCGCATCTCGCGCCGGCTGGACGAGGCCCTGCACGACCGATGCCTAGATGCGGTCGATCTGACCGATCTGGGGCGGTTCGATACGGCGGGTGCCCTCGCCATCGTCCTGGCGTCCAACTGCATCCTGCCACCGACGGCCTGGGCCCAGCGGCCCGAGGCCGGTCGCCTTTATGCCATGGTGGAGAAGCTGGAACGCGAGAGCGCGGTTCCGCCGCGCCAGACCCCGGGCTGGGTGCGCGCCTTCGCCAAGGTCGGTCGCGGGATGGACGACATCGCGGCCGAGGCGACCCTGTCCATGGCCTTCCTCGGCCGGCTGATCGTCGCGGTCGGTGCCGCCCTGCGCCACCCCCGCGGCATTCGCTGGCCGGCCTGGTTCAGCCAGGCCGAGAGGTCAGGACTCGATGCCCTGCCCATCGTCGCCGTCACCAACTTCTTCATCGGCGCGGTCATCGCCTTTCTGGGAGCCAATCTGCTGACCCAGTTCGGCGCCGGGGTCTTCACGGTCCAGCTGGTCGCCGTGTCGGTGCTCCGGGAGTTCGCCGTGGTCATCACATCCGTTCTGCTCGCCGGTCGCTCGTCCTCGTCGTTTGCGGCCGAGATCGGCTCGATGCGAATGAACCAGGAAGTCGACGCCATGCAGGTGATGGGGGTAAACCCCTTCCAGGCCCTGGTGATCCCCAGACTCGCCGCCATGCTGGTCATGCTTCCGCTGCTGACCTTCATCGGCATGGTCTCCGGCCTGTTCGGCGGCATGCTGGTGACCTGGAGTGAGCTGGACTACGGGCCCTCCTTCTTCCTCCAGCGCATCACCGAGGATTCGGACATGATTACCCATCTCTGGGTGGGGCTGATCAAGGCTCCGGTGTTCGCAGTGGTGGTGGCCGCCATCGGCTGCCGCCAGGGCATGGCCGTGGCGGGGGATGTCGAGAGTCTCGGGCGGCGGGTGACGGCCGCCGTGGTCCAGGCCATCTTCGCCATCATCTTCCTCGATGCGGTCTTCGCCATGATCTTCCTGGAGCTGAACTGGTGACCGCCGTTCCGGGAAGAGCCCCCGAGCTGTTGATCGAGGTGCGCGGCCTGCTGAGTCAGTTCGGCGAGCGGGTGATCCACGAAAACCTCGATCTGGAGCTTGAGCGCGGTGAGGTGCTCGGCGTGGTCGGCGGCTCGGGATCGGGCAAGACCGTCCTGCTCAACTCGATCATCGGCCTCAAGGAGCCGGAGGGCGGATCGGTCAAGGTCCTCGGCTACGATCGCGCGACCATGACGGCAGAGGAGGAGGCCGACATCGAGCGCCGGACGGGCATCCTGTTCCAGCAGGGGGCCCTGTTCTCGGCCCTGACCGTCATCGAAAACGTGGCCTCGCCGCTGGTGGAACACACCCGCCTTCCCAAGGATGTGATCCGCGAACTGGCGGAGATGAAGATCGCCATGGTGGGGCTGAAGCCGGAGTCGCATCATCTCAAGCCGGCCGAACTGTCCGGCGGCATGCGCAAACGGGTCGGTCTCGCCCGGGCCCTGGCCCTGGATCCCGAGCTGCTTTTCCTTGACGAGCCGACGGCCGGGCTGGACCCGATCGCGGCCGGGGCGTTTGACGAACTCATCCGTCGGCTGGCTGACGACCTGGGCCTGAGCGTCTTCATGATCACCCACGACCTCGACAGCCTGTACGCCATCACCGACAAGGTTGCAGTGGTTGCGGACAAACGCATCGTCGCCAAGGCCACGGTTCAGGACCTCGAGCATTCAGAGCATCCCTGGATAAGAGAATACTTCCTTGGTCCGCGCGGTCGCGCCGCGGTCAAGGCGGCTTAAGGAGAGCCGAGAATGGAAAGAGACGCCCACTACGCCGCCGTCGGCATCGCCTCCATCGCCCTGATGGCGGCGCTGGCGGTGTTCGCCATCTGGCTGGCCCGTCTGCAGTTCAACAATGACTACGATGTCTATGACATCGTCTTCTACGGCCCCGTGCGCGGCCTGTCCGAAGGGGGCGAGGTGCATTTCAACGGCATCCGTGTCGGAGAGGTCACCGACCTGAATCTTGACCCGCAGAAGGGCGATCAGGTCATCGCCCGCATCCGTGTGGATGCGACCACGCCGGTCCGCGTTACCTCCCGGGCCCAGCTCGAGCCGCAGGGCATCACCGGCCTGAACTATATCCAGATCACCGCCGGCAACCCGCAGAGCGCGATCCTGAAAGAACAGTATCCGGACAATGTGGTCCCTGTGATCCAGAGCCAGCCCTCGCCCATCGCCGAGCTGTTGAGTGGTTCCGGCACGGTGCTGGCCCAGACCGTCGATGCGCTGAACCGGATCAACCGGGTGCTCTCGGACGACAATGTCCGCTCCTTCTCCACCAGCCTGAAGAACGTCGAGGCCCTGACCACCGAACTGGAAGCCCGCAAGGGCATGCTAGAACAGCTTGAACAGGCGCTGACCAAGGCCAATTCGGCCGTCGCCGAGTTCGAGGCCCTCGCCGTCAGCACCCGTGGCGTGATCGAGGGCGACGGTCGTGAGGCCGTGGCCAATATCAATGCCGCAGCCGAGGAGGCGCGGTCGGCGGTGGCCTCGATCAACCGCACCGCGACCAACGTCGAGGGGCCGCTCAACGAGTTCGCCACGACCGGCATGCCGCAGCTGCAACAGTCGATCCAGGGGCTGGAGGATGCGACCCGGTCGCTGGAGGGACTGATCGACGAGGTTCGCGCCAGCCCGCGTGACTTCATCGCTCGTCCGCCGACCAAGGAAATGGAGGTCCAGCCGTGAACCGCTTTTCGCTGATCCGCCCGATCGCACTCACACTGACAGCCATGGCCCTGTCGGCCTGCGCCCTACTGGCGACGCCGGAGCCGGTGCAGACCTATCGCTTCGGCGGCCCCGCAGCGTCGTCCTCCGCCGCGTCGGTCGGAGCCAGTCCCGTGCAGGTGACCCTGCGTCGGGTCGAGTTTCCGGCGGCGGTCGAGGGCGACCGGCTGCTCGGCGTCACAGGCACCGAGACCGCCTACATCGCCGGAGCCCGCTGGGTCTCGCCGGCGTCGGACCTGTATATGGAGAGTATCGAGAACGCCTTCGCAGGCCAGGCGACGCGGGTCCGGCTCATCGGTCCGCGCGAACTGACCCGGGGCGAGCGGTCGCTCGACATCGACGTCCGCACGTTTGAGGCCCGCTACGATGCGCCGGGTACGGCCCCGACCGTAGTGGTCACGGCGCGCGCGCGCCTGCTGGCCCTGCCGGAGCGGACGGTGGCTGCGGAGCGGGTGTTCACCGTCGAGCAGCCGGCGACGGCCAACCGGGTGTCCGCCATCGTCGAGGCCTACGACCAGGCGACCCGCGACCTCAATGCGCAGATCGTCGCCTGGACCGACGCCAGCGCGGGCTGATCAGAGCGGCCGGCGAAGGTCCGCCATCCGGGCCTCAACCTCGGCGCGGCGGCTGCGGGACGCGGTCAGTTCGGCCAGGGCCCGGTCGATCCGGGCCTGGAGGTCCGCGCGTACCTTGCCCATCCGTTCGCGGTCGGGGCGGACCGTCTTCGGCCTTTTGGCGTTCAGGCCGAGCGCGTCCTTCCAGTCCTCGCGCCATGAGGCGAGGCCGTCGGTGCAGGCCTTCAGGGCCTCGGCGGCCCGGGCGTCCGCATTCTGGGCACTCCGGATCAGCGGCAGGGATTGCAGGGTGGCGGCGCGGCAGTTCTCCAGCGTGGCCCGGCGCGCGGCCAGCGGATGCGGCGCATCGCCCTCGGTCGGCGTATGGCCGGCCTGGCGACCGGCGGCGGCGGCGAGGTGGGCATCGAGATCGACCATGGCGTCGCGGATTTCCGTCCAGGCGGTGTCGAGCGCACCGGAGCGCTGACCGGCCCCCTCGACCCTTCCTGACAGCTCCTTCGCGGTCTCGGTCAGTCCGGCGGCGGCGCGCCCCCAGGTTTCTCGGAAACGCTTCAGCCGTCCACCCCGGCTGTCGAACAGGCCGCCGAGCCCGCGGCGGGGCTCCAGGGCGTTGGGGTCCAGGCCCTCGAGCACCGAGCGGGCGTGGGTCAGCTGGGCCGAGGCCTCGCTCAGATCGCCGGTCCGGGCGGCGGCCAGGGCGCGTTCGATGCGTTCGACGGCAGCAAGCCGCGCGGGCTCGGCGAAGGCCTCGACCTGCGCATCGTCCCAGGCGGCATCGATCTCGGCGACCCGCGCCGCGTCAGGCGCTGGCACATTTCCCAGCCAGCGGTAGGCCCCGTCAGCCATCACTCTCACTCCACCCCTCCGGTTCTGCGACCGGTGAAAGAGTATGACTACGACTTTGGCCCGGCGGCAACGGTACAGGTTGTCCCGGTTGTACGACGGGGTTTGGCCGGCCTCGCATTGCCGGGTCCGGCAGCGGATGTTAGGCCGCCTGGGCCGACTGTCGCGAGGGATCCCTGTTGGACGTTCAGTTGCACCGTCGGATGGTCCTCGCCGGCCTGGGTTCGGCAGGGCTGGCAGGCTGCGTTTCAGCGCCCGCAACCCTGATCACATCGGCGCGTCCGGTCTTCCAGCGTCAGGTTTTCGCGCCGCTGCTGACCGATCCGGGTCGGCTGAGCCGCATCACCGTCTGCACCCGGCCCTTCCGCGCGCAGGGCCCGCGGGTTGAGGTGGAGGCGGTCGGCGACAAACGGGTGGTTCACAACTACGGCCACGGCGGGTCGGGCTGGTCCCTTTCCTGGGGATCGGCGGCGATGGCGCGCGATCTGGCGCTGGCGGGAGGACAGGCGGATGTTGCCGTGATCGGCTGCGGTGCCCTGGGCCTGACTGCGGCGCTGCAGATCCTCAGGGCCGGGGCGCGGGTCACCATCCATGCGGCCGAGCGCACCCCCTATACCCGGTCTGCCCGGGCCACGGGCGTCTGGTCGCCGGACTCGCGCATCGCGGCGGACGCTGCCGTGACCTCGGACTTCCCTGCGCGATGGGAGGCGATGGCGCGCCGGTCCTGGGTCGATCACCATGCCTTCGTCGGCCTCGACGGCGATCCGGTGCGGTTCATCGACCAGTACAATCTCGCGGCCAAACGGGGCGGGAACGGCGCGGTGGGGCCGGCACCGACGCCGGGCCGTATCGGGTTCGCCCACTATGCTGACCGGCTGGCGGATCTGGTGCCCCATTCGCGCCTGCTGGGGATGGGCGAGCATCCCTTCCCGGTGGCGTCCGCGCGGGTGGTGCCACAGATGATCTTCAATGTGGCGGAGTATGCGCGGCAGCTGACCGAGGCCTTCCTGATGGAGGGTGGCCGGATCGTGCAGCGAACGTTCCACCATCCATCGGAGCTGGCGAGCCTCGCTGAACCGGTGGTGGTCAATTGCACGGGCTATGGGGCCCGGGCCCTGTTCGGGGACGGGAGCATCGTCCCGGTCCGGGGGCAGATCGCCTGGCTGACGCCGCAGCCCGAACTGACCTATGCCCTGAATTTCCGGGCGATCAGCATGGTGCCGCGTCACGACGGCATCGTCGTCCAGGCCAATGGCGCAAGCCAGATGGTCGGCTACGGCGTCGAGGACGAGACGCCGGACCGCGCCGAGGCGGAGCAGGCCCTGGCGGCGCTCGCGACCCTGTACGCGAGCGCCTGAGGTCGCATCAGGCCAGGCCGGGTGCGATCGTGTAGGTCGCCTCGGTCTTGCCGGCGACCTCTTCGAGGGTGACGCCCTCGGCCAGTTCGATCAGCTCCAGACCCGAGCCGTCCGGCTTGACGTCGAAGACGCACAGGTCAGTGATGATGCGGCTGACCACGCCCGTGCCGGTCAGGGGTAGGGTGCAGGATTTCAGCACCTTGGACTGGCCGTGCTTGTTGGCGTGATCCATGACCACGACCACGCGCTTGACGCCGGCGACCAGGTCCATGGCCCCGCCCATGCCCTTCACCAGCTTGCCGGGGATCATCCAGTTGGCGATGTCGCCGTTCTCGGCCACTTCCATGGCCCCGAGGATGGACAGGTTGATGTGGCCGCCGCGGATCATGGCGAAACTGTCCGAGGAGCTGAAATAGCTGCTCTCGGCGATCTCGGTGATGGTCTGTTTGCCGGCGTTGATCAGGTCGGCGTCGACCTCGTCCTCATAGGGGAAGGGGCCCATGCCGAGCATGCCGTTCTCGGACTGGAGGGTGACCTCCATCCCGTGTGGGATGTAGTTCGCCACCAGGGTCGGGATGCCGATGCCGAGGTTGACGTAGAAGCCGTCCTGCAGCTCGTGCGCGGCGCGGGCGGCCAGTTGTTCGCGGGTGCGGGCCATTATGCGGTCTCCCGGGCACGGACGGTGCGTTGTTCGATGCGCTTCTCGGGCACGGTCAGGATGATGCGGTCGACATAGATGCCCGGGGTGTGGATCTGGTCGGGGTCCATCGAGCCGGTCGGGACGATGTGCTCGACCTCGACGACGGTGACCTTGCCGGCCGTGGCCATCATGGGGTTGAAGTTGCGGGCGGTCTTGCGGAACTGGAGATTGCCGCGGCCGTCGGCCTTCCAGGCCTTGACGATTGACAGGTCGGCGACGAGGCCGGTCTCCATGACATAGTCGCGGCCGTTGAAATTGCGGACTTCCTTGCCTTCGGCGACCAGGGTGCCGACGCCGGTGGCGGTGAAGAAGGCCGGGATGCCCGCGCCGCCCGCGCGGATGCGCTCGGCCAGGGTGCCCTGGGGGTTGAACTCGAGCTGGAGCTCGCCGGCCAGGTACTGGCGCTCGAACTCCTTGTTCTCGCCGACATAGGACGAGATCATTTTGGCGATCTGGCGGGTTTCCAGCAGCTGGCCGAGGCCGAAGCCGTCGACGCCGGCATTGTTGGAGATGACCGTCAGACCCTTGGTACCACTGTCGCGCAGGGCCGCGATCAGGTGTTCCGGTATTCCGCACAGGCCGAAGCCGCCGGACATAACGGTCATGCCGTCGAAGGTCAGGCCCTCGAGGGCGGACGCCGCGTCGGGGAAGATCTTCCGCATGGACACTCCTTGGGCTTCCACAGATTTCACCACCTGATGAATATTGGCGGTGCTTGTCCGTCCGTACCGTGGTGATGCGACACGGGCAAGGCGGGCCGCGAAAAACACCGCCGGAATGGGCGGCCGGCAAGGCGTCCGGGCTTCAGGGGCGGGCAGAGCCGACCGTGACCGCTGCTTTCGGCGGGCTGCCGCGGTGGCGGTAATGCGCGCCCTTGAACATCATCTTCAGCGCCTCCCAGTGGATCCCGAAGGTCACCTTCCAGGTCAGCAGGGGATGGGTCAAAAAGGCGCGGAGCAACTGGGCGTCGTTCAGCTCACGCCGCCGCCCCGAGAAGGAGGCGGTCAGGACGGGCGTGTCGCCGCGTCGCACGGCGACGATCACCGAGACCGCCTCACCGGGTGGGCGGACCGTGAAGTCATAGGTCAGGTCCATGTCCATGAAGGGGGAGACGAAGAAGGTCTTCTCCACGGTCTGGCGGACGGGCTCCGTACCGCCCTCTGGACGCGGCCTGGCCTGGTCGGTCTCCCCCTCCGGGGCTGGAGACGGCAGGGCGACCAGATAGCTGTGGCGCTCATGGAAGGTGTTGGTGACCTCATAGAGCAGGGCGGCGAGGGTGCCGTCGGCGTGGTGACAGAAGAAGACGCTGATCGGATTGAAGCCGTGGCCGAGGATGCGCGGCATGGTCAGCAGCCGGATCGGTCCGCCGCCGATATCGATACCGGCCCCGGCCAGATGCGCCTCGACCTGGGCCCGCAGGGGTCGGCCCGATCGGTCACCATGGTCGGCCGGGCGGAAGCTCAGCAGCCCGAACCGCCCGCGGGACAGCAGACGCAGGCGGGATTGGACCGTCCCGACCTCGTCGAGATCCAGGAGCAGCATCCACAGGCGGTAACGCAGACGGTGGGCGAAGGTCCGGCTGCGCTGGTGGATCACGTCGCCGACATAGAGCGCAGACGCTGTGGCGGACGGCGAATCTGCGTCGGCCGAGGTCACGCCACCTGCGCCAGCGACGGCGCCGGCACGCCCAACTGGATCCGGCCGCTCTCGTTCTCTACCGACCAGGGACGGCGGACGCCGCCCAGCTGTTCGGCAACGGCCAGGCCGGCCTGCAGGCCGTCCTCGTGGAAGCCCGAGCCGAACCAGGCACCGGCGAACCAGACATTGCGGCGGCCCTGCAGCGACCAGAGCTCGGACTGGGCGGCGACGGCTGCGGCGTCGAACACCGGGTGCTCATAGTCCCACTCGCTGATCACCAGCGCCGGGTCGGGTGCCTTGGCCGGGTTCAGGCTGACGAACAGCGGCGGCCCGGGCAGGGACTGGAGTTCGTTCATCCAGTAGGTGACGCCGCCTTCGCCCGCGCGGGCCGAATAGCCGAGATGGGTCCAGGCGGCCCAGGCCTTGCGCCGCTTCGGCATCAGCGAGACGTCGCGATGCAGGATGACCTGGTTGGGCCGGTAGCCGATGGCACCCAGCAGGCGGCGGTCGTCCGTCGACGGGGCCTCGAGAAGCGCCAGGGCCTGGTCCGAATGGGTGGCCAGCACCACGGCGTCGAACCGTTCCAGCCGTCCGTCCTCGAACCGCAAGGCGGCACCGTCGAGGCCGCGCAATACGCCGACCACGCCGGCCCGGGCGACAATCCTGCCCCGAAACGCCTCAACCAGCCGGGTCACATAGGCGCGGCTGCCGCCGTCCACCGTGCGCCAGGTCGGCCTCAGATCCAGCTTCAGCAGGTTGTGGTTCATGTAGAACCGGACGAAGGAGGCCGCCGGATAGTCCGCCATCTGCCCCATGGTGCAGGACCAGATGGCCGCCGCCTGGGGCAGCAGGTGAGCGTCCCGGAACAGGGTGCCGTAGCCGCCCCGGACCAGATAGGCGTCCAGCGTCTCGCCCGTGCGCTCCAGTTCCGCCAGATCGCGCGGGGCCTGCTTCTGGAACCGCAGCAGGTCGCCGATCATCCGCCAGAATTTCGGGCTGGCGTAGTTGCGCTTCTGGGCAAAGAGGGCCCCGAGCCCCTGGCTGCAGTATTCGAAGCCGCCGTCATCCATCGAGACGGCGAAGGACATCATGGCCGGCTTGGTCGGCACATTCAGATGCGCGAACAGGGCGGTCAGATTGGGATAGTTGGTCTCATTGTAGACGATGAAGCCTGTGTCGACGGCCACCGGTTCGGTCGGCGAGGGCGCATCCACCGTATTGGAGTGGCCGCCCAGCCGGTCGTCGGCCTCGAACAGGGTCACGTCATGGGCCTGCGACAGCAACCAGGCGCAAGACAGGCCCGATATACCCGAGCCGACCACGGCGATGCGTCGACCGGTCGATGGGGCGGGCGTCTCGGCGACGAGGTGAGGGGGCATACCGACTCCAACTGAAGATTTTGATCAACTACGTCCGGTGAGGTGATGCGGATGCCGTCATCCGGATGCTACGTCGGGGCGTAGTTGTACGATAGTCCCGGCCTGTCAGGAGCGCCCATGTCGTTTGCCAATGTCGCCATCCGCCGGTTGCAGGATGCGCCGTTCCCCGATTTCATCACCCGGCCGGCGATCGACAGCCTGGTCAGTGAGGCCCGGCGGCGTCTGGATCGCGAGGGTCCGCATGACGAGGCGGTCTTCGCCCGCGACATGGCCCAGCGCGCCATCGCCGAACATACGGCGGCGGCCAATGCCCAGCACTATGAACTGCCGCCCGAATTTTTCGAGATCTGCCTCGGTGCGCGGCTGAAATATTCCTGCTGCCTCTACCCGGCCGCCGACACCACGCTGAACGAGGCCGAGGAAGCGGCGCTGGCTGACACCTGCGCCCATGCCGGGCTGGCGGATGGACAGCGGGTGCTGGAACTGGGCTGCGGCTGGGGCTCGCTGAGCCTGTGGATGGCCGAGCGCTATCCGAATTCGACGATCACGGCTGTCTCCAACAGCCACGGCCAGCGCGGCCACATCGAGGCCCAGGCCCGGGCGCGGGGGCTGACCAATCTGAAGGTCATCACCTGCGACATGAACGACTTCAAACCGGAGGGGGACGGCGGGTTCGACCGGATCGTCTCGGTCGAGATGTTCGAGCATATGTCCAACTGGCGCGCCCTGCTGACCCGGGCCCATGGCTGGTTGAAGCCGGACGGGCGGATGTTCATCCACATCTTCACCCATCGCGACGCGCCCTATCGCTTCGACCACACCGACAGCGGCGACTTCATCGCCCAGCATTTCTTCACCGGTGGGGTCATGCCCAGCCGCGGCCTGATGCGGCAGTTCCCGGACCTTTTCCGGGTCGAGCGCGAATGGACCTGGAACGGGGTCAACTACCAGCGCACCGCCGACCACTGGCTGGCCAATATGGACGCCAATGCCGACCGGGTGATGGAGCTGATGCGCCAGACCTATGGGGCCGATGCGACCCTTTGGCGCCGGCGCTGGCGGCGGTTCTATCTGGCCACGGCCGGCCTGTTCGGCAACGATGGCGGCAATACATGGGCGGTCACCCACTATCTGCTGAAGCCGGCTTGAGGATCTGAAGCCATGATCAAATACATCTTCGCCTATCTGGGTGCCGGCGTGACTTTCGCGGCCATCGACGCGGTCTGGCTGAGCAATATGCTCGACCGGCTCTACAGGCCGGTGCTCGGGCCGATCCTGGCCGAAAAGCCGGACATGCAGGCGGCGGTCGCCTTCTATCTCATCTCCATCTTCGGAACGGTCTTCCTCGCCATCGCCCCGGCCCTGCGCAAGGGGGCCTGGCAGCGGGCGGTCATCAACGGGGCTGTGCTGGGGTTTGTGGCCTACGCCACCTATGATCTGACCAACCAGGCGACGCTGAAGGTCTGGTCGCTGCACCTCACCCTGATCGACCTGGCCTGGGGCACGACCCTGACGAGCGTCTCGGCGCTGGGCGGATATCTCAGCGCGCGTTGGGCCGAACGCCGGTTCGGCTGACCCTCCCGGTTAACCTTTATCTTCCCGCGACGCGGGCACGTGGTGGCCAGATCAGGGGGATAGGGTAAAAGGTCGGACTGGACGTGGTTCAGTCGGGGGACGTTTTGCGCGCTGGCATCAACGCTTTGACGGCGGTCTTCGTGATCGGCGTTCTGGCCGGACTGGCGCTGACGCCGGACGGTCGTGCGTGGCTGCGCCATCCGACCCTCATGCTCGGTGACAAGGCCGCGGCGTCCGCGCCGCCCGCACCGGCAGCCGCGCCGGCTCCCGTTGCCCCCGTGGCCACACCCGCTCCGGCGATCACCCGCCTGACCCCGCTGAACGAGCGGCTGGCGCGGGGTCCCTTGCGGATCGGCGTGTTCGGGGACTCCATGGCCGACGGCCTGTACGCGGGCCTGTACCGCGACCTGCAGGACCAGCCGAACCTCACGGTGCTCAAATTCTCGCAGGTCTCGACCGGTTTGAGCCGCTACGACTATGTGAACATCCAGGCCAGGACCCAGGCCCAGCTCGACGAGCAGCCCGTCGATGTCGCGGTCATGCTGTTCGGCACCAATGACGCCCAGGGCATTGATACAGGCAGCGTCGTCCACATGTTCGGCACCGAGGGCTGGAAGGCGGCCTATGCCAAGCGGATCGACGATCTGGTCGCCCTGCTCCGCAGCCGGGATGTCGCGGTCTATTGGGTCGGCCTGCCGCGGATGAAGCGCGACAGCTTCGACGACAAGATGATGCTGATCAACGGCGTGGTCGAGGCCCGGATGCGGGCGCTTGGCGTGCCCTATATCGGGACCGAGGGCCTGACCTCCAATGCCGATGGCGGCTATGAGGCCTATCTGCCGACCGACGGCGGACGCCGGGTCCTGATGCGCGCCGGCGATGGAATTCACATGTCGATGGCTGGCTATCTGCGCATGAGCGCGCCGGTCGCGGCGCGGCTGAAGCGTGACGCCGGACTGGATCGCCCGCAGGCGGCGCGTCCGGTCACCCCGCCGCCCGCAGCGCCCGCCGCCTGAGCATGAAGCGGTTCGCCGGGGCCCTCGTCGCGGCTGCTCTGGCGTCCAGCGCGGCCGCCCAGACGCCCTATGGACCGGCTGACGTACCCACGCCTGGAGTCACAGCCTGTCCCGACGGCCTGTGCCAGCCCGAGGCCCTGTCCGGAGTGTTCGAGGCCCTGGCGCAGGTGGAAGCCGGGCGGGGTCGCGCGCCCGTGCACATCCTCCAGATCGGCGACAGCCACACGGCGGGCGACCGCATTACCGGCCGGTTGAGGACGGCGTTGCAGGCGCGGTTCGGCGACGGTGGACGCGGCGTCCTGCCGCCCGGCATCCCCTATGACGGCTATGCGCCCAGGCAGGTCGAGGTGGCGGCCAGCGGCTGGACCACCACGCTCGCGCCGCTGGTCGGCAATACGGGCTATGTCCGGGTGGGGGTCGGGCTGACCGGGGTACAGGCGATCACCGTCCGGCCCGGAAGTACGCTGACCCTCCGCCGGGATGCAACCTCGCGGGCCCTGTTGCGGATCGAGCTTTGCGGCGCGGGGCCTGGACGGCTTGAGGTCGTCGCCGGTGACGAGATCTGGACCGTGGCGTTCGAGGAGGGCCGCTGCCTGTCCCTGCGGCCCGAGCGGGCGCACGGCCAGGTCGCGCTGCGGGCGCTCGACAACTCCCTCTCCCTCCACGCAGTCCGTCTGACCAACACCCCGGCCGGTGTCGAGCTGTCCAACCTGGGCGTGGTCGGTGCGACCCTGAAGGACCTGGCCGGACGCGACCAGTCCGTGGTGGCGCGCGAGCTGAACGCCTGGCGACCGGCGCTGATCATACTGGCCTTCGGCACCAATGAAGGGTTCGACGACGGACTGGACCCCCGGGCCTATGAGGCCCTGCTGCGAGGACAGATCGTGCGCCTGCGGCGACTGGCACCGGGGGCCTCGCTGATGCTGCTCGGCGCGCCCGACGCGCTTCGCAGCGGGGTGTCCGACGGCTGCAGTGCCGATGGCCGTCGCAGCCCGCCGCCTTCGCTGGCGGTGGTGCGGGACGTGCAACGGCGGGTCGCCGCCGACATGGGTGTGGCGTTCTGGGACTGGCACGGGCGGATGGGCGGCGACTGTTCAGCGGATCGACTGGCGACAAGGGACGAACCCTTCATGTTGCGCGACCGGGTGCATTTCAGTTCCGCCGGTGCCGACTGGATCGGCGGGGTTCTGCATGCCGACCTGATGACGGCCTATGCGGCCTGGTCAGCGCGGCGCGGGGGAGGGGAATAAATGCTGTTTCCAACTCTCGCCTTCGGCGTCTTCTTCCTTTTCGTCTATTTCACAGCCTGGTCGCTGGACCGCGAGAACGGGCGGCGCAAGGTGTTCCTGCTGCTGGCCAGCTGGTTCTTCTTTGCCCAGTGGGACTGGCGTTTCGTCGCCCTGCTGATCGCCTCGGCGGTGCTGAACTGGGCGGTCGGGGCGCTGATCGCGCGGCAACCGGGGGTGAAGAAGGCTTGGCTGGTCGGCCTCGGCGTCGCCGCCAATCTGCTGATCCTCGGCTTCTTCAAATACTACGGCTTCTTCATCGAACAGGCCGGCGACCTGCTGATGCGGTTCGGCTGGGAACGGGACCTGCCCCTGCTGCAGATCGTCCTGCCGGTCGGGATATCCTTCTTCACCTTCCAGGGCATCAGCTATGTCGTGGACGTCCATCGCGGCAAGACGCCCCCGGCGAAGAGCCTGCTCGACGTCATGCTGCTGATGAGCTTCTTCCCGCATCTGGTGGCGGGGCCCATCGTGCGGGCCTCGGACCTGCTGCCGCAGTTCGACCAGGCCCCGCGGCTGTCGCGGGCCATGGCGACCCACGGCCTGCTGCTGATCGTCTGGGGCCTGTTCAAGAAGACGGTGATCGCGTCCGAACTCTCGGTGAACCTGGTCGATCCGGTCTTCTTTGACCCCACCGCCTACGGGGCCGTCGACATCGCCGCGGCGGTCTATGGCTATGCGGTCCAGATCTACTGCGACTTCTCGGCCTATTCAGACATGGCCATCGGGCTGGCGGCCCTGCTGGGCTATTCCTTCCCGCGGAATTTCGACCAGCCTTACCGGGCTTCGTCCATGCAGAGCTTCTGGCGGCGCTGGCATATCAGCCTGTCGAGCTGGCTGCGGGACTACCTCTATGTGCCGCTGGGCGGCGGGCGAAAGGGGCTGTTCGCGTCCTGCGTCAACGTCTTCATCACCATGGTACTGGGCGGCCTGTGGCACGGGGCGGCCTGGACCTTCCTGGCCTGGGGTGCCCTGCACGGCGGGGTGCAGGTCATCGAGCGACTGGGTCGGGCAGCCTTCGGCGACCGCAAGGTGGTGCCGACCGTGATCGGGGTACTGGTGACCTTCCACATCGTCTGCCTCGGCTGGATCCTGTTCCGCGCCGAGAATTTCGAACTGGCCATGGCCATGCTGGAGGGGCTCGGCCGGGTCGGACCGGTGACGATGCTGACGCCCCTGCTGCTGACCCTGATCGTCGGTGGTCTTGCCATGCACTGGCTGCCGCCGCGCGCCATCGAGGGCGTGGCCGAGCGGATGAAGGCGGCCCCCTCGCTGACCCTCGGCCTGCTGATCGGGGCGGCCATACTGCTGGTCGAGGCCGTCCGTCCGGAAGGCGTGGCCCCCTTCATCTATTTCCAGTTCTGAGGCGTTGAAGCGACGATGACCGACGAGCGCGATCGACACGAAATCCCGCTGGAGCCGTTTCCGGTCTACCGGCAGGAGTCGCCCTTTCCGCCGCTGGATGACGGCCTGACCTCCGGGCCGGGCGATCCCTTGAGCGACTGGAACCAGAGCGCCGACGCCCACGACCTGCCGACCCGCGAGAACCGGCTGGCGGCCCTGGGGCGGTTCGCCTTTCCGCCGTCCCCGCCGCTCGACGACGAAGGCCTTGCGGCCCGGGACCGCCGCTGGACCAGCCGCACGATCCTCGTCAGCGCGCTCTTCCTGCTGGTGTTCAACGCCGTCTCGCCGCTGAACTGGTCGCGGCAGCAGGCCCCGTCCTGGCTGCAGGGCACGGTCCAGCAGATGTCTGAGGTCTGGGTCGGACAACTGGCCGTGTTCGGGGTCGACATGCCGCGACAGGGTGTACGCGAGGCCTGGATGGCGGCGCGCGAAATGCGGTTCCCGAGCCAGGAACCGGCACCGCCCGCGCCTTGACCGGAGCCACAACCGGCCCCTAGCGTGCCGCAGCCCATCCGGGCCGGTGGTTTGGGGAGTTTATCATGCGTCATCGTCTGCTCGGCCGGGCCCTGCCCGCCTTTGTGCTGCTGGCCGCCCTGGCCGGTCCCGTGCTGGCGCAGGAAGGCCGGACCTATCAGCAGCCCCCGGCCCCGATCGCCGAAATTCTCGACACCAGGCCGACCCCGACGCCCAGCCTGTCGCCCGACCGGACGACGCTGGCCCTGTTCGACCGCGCCAATCTGCCGCCGATCGCGGAAATGGCCGAGCCCATGCTGCGGCTGGCCGGATACCGGATCAATCCGCGCAACAATGGCCAGGCCAACAGTCGGGTGACCTGGCTGACCGGCCTCAGCTTCCAGCCCGTCGCGGGCGGACCCGCGCTTGCGGTGAGCCTGCCGGCCGATTCCCGCTTCCTCTCGCCCGGCTGGTCGCCGGACGGCCGCTCGGTGGCCCTGCTGATGGATGCGCCGACCGGTCTGGAGCTCTGGGTCGTGGATGTGGCCACCGGCACCGCGCGCAAGCTGACCGACGCCCGGGTCAATGCCGCGGGCGGCGGTGCCTTCGACTGGCTGCCTGACAGCTCGGGTCTGCTGGTCCGGATGACACCGGCGGGACGTGGCCCTGCGCCGGACATGAGCCGTCCGCCCGAGGGGCCGATCGTTGAGGAAAGCATGGGCCGCACGGCCCCCGCCCGGACCTATCAGGACCTGCTGTCCAACGCCGGCGACGAGGCCCTGTTCGAACACTATTTCACCTCGCAACTGACCGTGGTTCCGCTGGAGGGGCGGGCGCGGACCCTCGGGGCTCCGGCGGTCTATCTGGGCGCAGGCGTTTCGCCCGACGGGCGCTATGTCCTGCAGACCCGGGTGAAGCGGCCCTACAGCTATGTCGTACCGGCTGCGCTGTTTCCCGCCGAGGTGCTGGTGACGGACCTGGAGGGTGTGGTGGTGCACCGGGTCGCCGACCTGCCGCTGCGCGACAACATCCCGACCCCGTTTGATGCCGTGGCACCGGGCCCGCGCTCGGCCCAGTGGCGGGCCGACGCGCCCTCGACCCTGGTCTGGGTCGAGGCCCAGGACGGTGGCGATCCGCGCACCCCGGCCGAGGTGCGTGACCGGGTCTATACGCTCGAGGCACCGTTTGACGCCGCGCCGTCGCCGCTGATCGATCTGAAGGACCGCTACGCCGGCGTGGTCTGGGGCGATGCCGATACGGCGCTGGTCGTCAGCCGACAGTTCAACAGCCGGCGCGAGACCCGCTATCTGGTCGATCCCTCCAGCCCCGGACAGGAGAGTGTCCTGCTGGAGCGGAACTATCAGGACCGCTACAACGACCCCGGCACTCCGGTGACCGAACCCAATGCCAGCGGCTTCCCGGTCATGCGGTTCACTGCCGACGGATCGCGGGTGCTTATGACCGGGGCGGGGGCGACGCGGGCGGGGGAGTATCCCTTCCTGTCGACCCTGGACCTGACCACCGGCGCGACCGAACGGATCTGGACCTCGGCAGAGGGGGTCTATGAGAGCGTCGTCGGCATCCTCGACAAGGACGGTCGCCGGATGGTGACGCGGCGGGAGACCCGCAACGACCCGCCGAACCTCTTTGTCCGTGATCTGGACGCTGATGCGACACCGCTCACCAGCTTCCCGGATCCGGCCCCGCAGATGGCGGGGGTGACGAAACAGCTGATCAGCTACACCCGCGCCGACGGGGTGCAGCTGTCGGGCACGCTCTATCTGCCCGCCGGCTATGACAAGGACCGCGACGGGCCGCTGCCTCTGGTGATGTGGGCCTATCCGGCCGAGTTCACCGACGCCGCCGTGGCCGGGCAGGTGGTCGACACCGCCAACCGTTTCACCCGGCCGGGCGGCATCAGCCATCTGTTCCTGCTGACCCAGGGCTATGCCGTGCTGGACGATCCCTCCATGCCCATCGTCGGCGTCAACGGGGCCGAGCCCAATGACACCTATATCCAGCAACTGACCGCCAGTGCCGAGGCGGCGGTGAATGCGGTGGTCGAGATGGGCGTGGCCGACCGCGACCGGATCGCCGTCGGCGGGCACAGCTACGGGGCCTTCATGACGGCCAACCTGCTGGCCCACACCGACCTGTTCCGTACCGGCATCGCCCGCTCGGGTGCCTATAACCGCACCCTGACCCCGTTCGGCTTCCAGGCCGAGCAGCGCACCTACTGGGAGGCCGGGGACACCTATACGGAAATGTCGCCCTTCACCTTCGCCAACCGGGTCAATGAGCCGATCCTGCTGATCCACGGTGAGGCTGACGACAACTCCGGCACCTTCCCGATCCAGTCCGAGCGCTTCTATGCGGCCCTGAAGGGCAACGGGGCCAATGTCCGGTACGTCGTCCTGCCGCTCGAGGCGCACGGCTACCGGGCGCGGGAATCGGTCGGCCACACCCAGTGGGAGATGGCCCGCTGGCTGGACCGGTATCTCAAGAATGCCGGGCCGCGAGCGGTGCCGACCCCCGCTCCCTGACCGGCGTTCGTCAGGAATCGACAGGCCCTGACCGGCCCCGCGCGTGGTGATCTGCGCGCGGAACCGGAGGGAGATTCCATGAAAACGCTTGTTCGCGCCGCGGCTGCGGCGACCATCATCGGCCTGGCCGGCGGCCTCGGCGGCTGCGCCTCGCTGATCACCGGCGGCGAGCTGATCCGGCCGGGCGAGCCCACGGGCGGCCTGCAGATTCGCAATGTCTCGCGGACCAATTCGATCGATGTGGTGGTGGTGTCGGACTGCAACGCCCTGACCTACGGCCTGAACCGTCTGCCGTCCGGCTACAGTATCCCGCCGGGCGGCAGCTATACCTTCACCCTCTCCGCCGGCTGCTGGGACGTGGGCGCGGGCGAGGTCCTGAGCCAGAACACCTGGACCGAGGGCTATACCAAGGTGACGGTCACGCCCGGACGGGTCACCACGGTCCAGTCGCGCTGACACTGATCCTTTGCGGCGGCGCAACATTCCTGTTGCGCCAGCGCCGTTTGTCGGGCCACGCTGCACGAACGTTGCAGCGGGAGCGGCATGGCCTTCGACGAGATGTCCGGTGACGGCGGGGGAGTCCGCGAAAGCTATCGCGGACTCGCGCGCTGGCTGGCCGATGCCCCGGATGGACTCCTGCAGGCGCGCTCGCGCCAGGCGGAGCTGTTCTTCCGCCGCATGGGCATCACCTTCGCCGTCTATGGCGATGCCGAGTCCAGCGAGCGGCTGATCCCGTTCGATGTCGTGCCGCGCATCATCGGCGCGGCCGAATGGGCCGGGCTGGAGGCCGGGCTGACCCAGAGGGTCCGGGCGATCAACCTGTTCCTCGCCGACGTCTATGGCGCGCAGGAGTGTCTGAAGGCCGGGGTCGTGCCGGCCGAGCTGATCCTGACCAACCCCCACTATGTGCCCGAGATGCAGGGGCGGCGTCCGCCGCGCGGGGTCTGGGTGCATATCGCCGGTGTCGATCTCGTTCGGACCGGCGAGGATGGTTTCTACGTGCTCGAGGACAATTGCCGCACGCCGTCCGGGGTCTCCTACATGCTGGAGAACCGCGAGATGATGATGCGGTTGTTCCCCGACCTGTTCGCCGACTATCCGGTGCGTCCGGTCGAGACCTATACCGACATGCTGCTGGCCAGCCTGCGCGGGTCGGCACCCGAGGCGGCGGGCAGTGATCCGACCATCGTCGTTCTGACACCGGGGCCGTTCAACTCGGCCTATTACGAACACTCCTTCCTGGCCGACAAACTGGGCGTCGATCTGGTCGAGGGGCGCGACCTGTTCGTCGACGACGGCAAGGTCTTCATGCGCACGACCCAGGGCCGTCAGCAGGTCGATGTCATCTATCGCCGGATCGATGACGACTTCCTCGACCCCCTGACCTTCCGGCCGGACTCCAGCCTCGGTGTGCCCGGCCTGATGACGGCCTATCAGGCGGGGACGGTGACCCTGGCCAATGCCGTCGGCACCGGGGTGGCCGACGACAAGGCCGTCTATACCTACATGCCCGAAATCATCCGCTTCTTCACCGGCGAGGAGCCGATTCTGAAGAATGTCCCGACCTGGCGCTGCCGCGAGCCGGAGGCGCTGAAGGAGGTGCTGTCGAAACTGGACCAGCTGGTGGTCAAGGAGGTCGGCGGCTCGGGCGGCTACGGCATGCTGGTGGGACCGGCCGCGACCAGGGCCGAGATCGAGGCCTTCCGGAAGAAGCTGATCAACGACCCCGATGACTTCATCGCCCAGCCGACCCTGGACCTGTCGACCGCCCCGACGCTGGACAAGGGCGAGCTGCACGGTCGCCACGTGGATCTGCGACCGTTCGTCCTGTCGAGCCCGGACGGGGTCAAGGTGGCACCCGGCGGCCTGACGCGGGTGGCGCTGAAGCCCGGCTCGCTGGTGGTCAACTCCAGCCAGGGCGGCGGGACCAAGGACACCTGGGTGCTGGACGTCTGATGCTTTCGAGAACTGCAGACAGCCTGTACTGGACCGGCCGCTATATCGAGCGGGCGGACTTCCTGGCGCGAATCCTCGAGGCCACGCTCCGTCTCGCCGCCATCCCGACGCGCGGCGACGGCGATGCCGAGACGGTCTGGGCCAGTGCCCTGGCCTCGGCCGGTGCACCCAGGGCCCTGGGCCGGTCGCCGACCGAGAAGTCGGTGCGTGAGTATCTGGCCTTCGCGCCGAACAATGCCTCATCGATCACCGCCTGCATCACCCGGGCCCGGACCAATGCCCGCTCGGTGCGCACGGCCCTGACGGTCGAACTGTGGGAGGCGATCAACGGGGCCTGGAACGGGCTGGAGGAGCAGGGCCAGCCGACCCGGCGCGATGAGTTCGCCCGCTTCCTCGAATGGGTGAAGACCGTCACCCTGTCGGTCGAGGGCGCGACCTCGCGGACCATGCTGCGCAACGACGGCTATTATTTCCTGCGGCTGGGTGCGGCCATCGAACGGGCCGACAACACGGCGCGGCTGCTGGACGTGAAATACCATCTGCTGCTGCCCGAGGGCGAACGCGTCGGGGGCCAGCTGGACTATTTCCAGTGGACCACCCTGCTGCGCGAGGTCTCGGCCCTGACCGCCTATCGCTGGGTCTATCGCGACAGCGTCAAGCCCTGGCTGGTCGCCGATCTGCTGGTGCTGAACCGGCAGATGCCGCGGTCCCTGGCCAGTTGCCAGGCCTCGATCGTGCGCTACCTCGAGCGACTGGCCCACGACTACGGTCGCCGCGGCCCGGCTCAGCGGCTGGCGGCGGAACGGATGCGGGCGTTCGACAACTCCCGCATGGACGACATCTTCCAGTCGGGCCTGCACGAATACATCCAGGCCTTCCTCGCCGAGAACGGCCGCTTGGGTCAGGCCATCCATGACCAGTATCTGAGCTGACCCGTGCGTATCAGGATCGACCACGCGACCACCTATGCCTACGACCGGGCGGCCCGTTTCATCATCCAGACCCTGCGGCTGACACCGCGCTCGTCCGAGGCCCAGCAGGTCCGCAACTGGCGGGTGGAGACCGATGTCGACGCGCGCCTGCGCCAGTCCGAGGACGCCTTCGGCAACATCGTCCACACCCTCTACACCGAACAGCCGACCCAGAGCCTGACGGTCCGGGTCTCGGGCGAGGTGGTGACCACGGATACGGCGGGGGTCGTTCCCGCAGGGCAGGAGACGCTGTCACCCCTGGTCTTTCTGCGCGACACCGCCCTGACCCGGCGTGACAAGCTGATCGGGGTCTTCGCCTCGGAGTTCTCGGCCCATCCGCCCCTCGAGCGATTGCACCGGCTGATGGCCGGTATCCATGGTTCAGTGGCCTTTGAGGTCGGGGTGACCACCCCCACCCATACGGCGGCTGAGGTTCTGGCCCTTGGCCGGGGTGTCTGTCAGGACCACGCCCATGTCTTCATCGCCTGCGCCCGCCAGATGGGGGTGCCGGCCCGCTATGTCTCGGGTCATCTGCTGCGCCGTGACGGCAAGGACGACCAGGAAGCGGCCCATGCCTGGGCCGAGGCCTGGGTCCCGGACCTCGGCTGGGTCGGCTTCGATCCCGCCAACGGCATCTGCGCCACCGACCGTTATGTGCGCGTCGCGGCGGGGTTGGACTATCGCGGCGCGGCCCCGGTGCGCGGGGCCAGCTACGGCGGCGGCGGAGAGCGGCTGGCCGTGCGGCTGAATGTGCGCGACGCCGACATGCAACAGGGCCAGCAACAGGCATGAGCGTGGGTTACCTGTCGCGGGAATCTGTTACCGTGAGCCTCATGACGGACGGGCGGTGGGGAGTGCGCGCCGCATGACCTATTGCGTGGGCATGCTGGTTGACGACGGGTTGGCGATGATCGCCGACACGCGGACCAATGCGGGCGTCGACAGTATCTCGACCTATCGCAAGCTCCATGTCGTCGATCGCCCGGGCGATCGGGTGCTGGGCATCTGCACCGCAGGCAATCTCTCCGTCACCCAGACGGCCCTGGCCATGGCGCGGGAAGGGGTCCATCTGAACGTCGGGGAGCCGGCCGAGACGCTGGAGACGGCACCAACCCTGTTCCGCTGCGCCCAGATACTGGGTCACGCCCTGCGCAGTGTTCGGCTGTCGATCGCGCCGGCGCTGGAGGCGGACAGTCTGAACACCTCGGCCTCGATGCTGCTGGGCGGCCAGATCAACGGCGGGCAGATGGCCCTGTACCTGATCTACAGCCAGGGCAATTTCATCGAATGCGGGCGCGACACGCCCTATCTCCAGATCGGTGAGCTGAAATACGGCAAGCCCATACTCGAGAGCGGCCTGGCCTTCGACACGCCGCTGGCCGAGGCTGTGAAACTGGGGCTGATCTCTTTCTCGACCACGATGCGTTCGAACGTCGGTGTGGGCGCACCGTTCGATGTCCTGACCCTGCGCCGGGACTATTTCAGCGGCGACCAGCGGCGGATCGAGGAGGACGATTCCTATTTCGCCGACCTGCACCTGCGCTGGACACAGGCCCAGGCCGCCGCCCGCCGGTCGATGCCAGAGCCGCCGTGGATGAAGCGTCCCGGACCCTCGCTACTCGAAGGCTGAGCGACAGCGGCGGGACCGCGAACGGCCCCGCCTGACCTGTCATTCCCTGTTCGTCAGTGACCGTGACCGTCGGCCTCGGCCTCGGCCTCGCTCGTGCCGGCAGCCCAGCCTTCGCCGCCTGCCTCGGTAAACCAGAAGGGCGCACGGGCCCGTTGGCGCGGCGCGACCTCGTTCATGCCGGAGTCGTAGACGCGGCCGTTGGCGATGGTGAAGGCGATCGAGGTGGTGTTGCGGATGTTCTCCAGCGGGTTCTGCTCCATCACCACCATATCGGCCAGTTTGCCGACCTCCAGCGAGCCGAGGTCCCGGTCCAGGCCCAGGGCGCGCGCGCCACTCAGGGTGCCGGCCCGGATCACATCGAGCGGTGCCATGCCGCCCTGGGACAGCATCCACATCTCCCAGTGCGCTGCCAGGCCTTCGCGCTGACCGTGGGCGCCGATGAGGACGGCGACCCCCTGTTCGGACAGGCGCGTGGCCTCACGGGCAACAGAGATGTGGTTCCACTCATTGTCGGGCAGGGTCACCGGCCGGCGGGCACGGGCGTCCAGGAGTCGGCGCGGGACATACTGGGTCAGGATCGGATGGTTCCAGACCTCGCTCTCCTGGTACCAGTAGTTCTCGCCGTAGCTGCCGCCAAAGGCCACCGCCAGGGTCGGATTGTAAGCCACGCCGGTCTGCCGCCACAGCTGGTGGACGTCGTCATACAGTCGGGCCAGCGGGATCGAATGCTCGATCGTGGTGTGGCCGTCGACGATCATCGACATATTGTGCTGGAACAGCGAGCCGCCCTCCGGCACCACCATCACATTCAGCTGGCGCGCCGCTTCTATGACCTGCTGGCGCTGGTCACGCCGGGGCTGGTTGTAGCTCTTGACGCTCCAGGCTCCGGCCGCCTGCATGCGTCGCAGGGTCGACAGGGCATCGTCGAGGCCGTCGATCTGGGCGGTGAAGGCGGTGGTGGCCCCGTACAGGATGGTGCCGGTCGAGAAGATGCGCGGTGCCACGACACGGCCGGTCCGGCCGAGTTCGCTGTGGGCGAAGATCTCGCTGGTGTCGGCCGAGGGGTTGTGGATCGTGGTCACACCGAAGGCCAGTGAGCCGTAGTTGACCCAGCTCTGTTCGGGGATGATCTCGTCCGACCCCATGGGGCCGTGCCAGTGGGCGTCGATCAGGCCCGGCATGATGGTCTTGCCGGCCATGTCCATGACCGGGACGCCGGCCGGCACCGGGGTGCTGAACGCCGGACCGATGGCCTCGATCCGGTTGCCGTTGACGATGACGACGCCGTTCTCGATCACCTCGGTCCCGTTCATGGTGATCAGTCGGGCACCCGTCAGGGCCATCCGGCCTTCGGGCATGTCCGCCTGGGCGCTGAAGCTGAGGTTGATACCGGCCTCGTCCGGCTTGGGCAGTTCGTCCGGCGCGCCGTCGACGAAGGTGAAGGCCTGGTTCAGGTCGCGGGTGAACAGTTCCGGCCCCAGCGACCACTGCAGCCGCTGCGAGTCGCCCGACCAGCTCAGCCATTCGCCGGCGTCGCGGGTGACCCGGGCCTGGGGCAGGGACTTGCCTTCGGCGCTGATGGCGACGGGCCGGCCCGCCATGACGAAGGGGGCGACATAGGCGTTGAACCGCTCGGTCCAGCCGATCCAGTTCCCGTCGGGTGAGACGGCGAATTCACTGGCCCATTCCGAGGTCAGGTGGGTGCGTTCGTCGCTGCCGTCCAGATCGACCGAGATCAGGGTCTGGCTGGTCCCTTCGCGGCTGGACAGGAACAGGCGGTCGTCTTCAGCGGCGAACTGGGGCCGCGATCCCTCTTCGGTCACAAGGACCGGCTCTCCGCCAGCCGTCGGGATACGATAGATGCCGGGATCGCGGGTCCACAGGGCCGACATCAGCGAGCCGCCGCCGGTGGCGCGATAGACCACCGTGCGACCGTCCGGCGAGAACACCGGCTCGACATAGTGGCCGGGGCGCGGGGTCACGACGCGGCCGACGCCGCCCGAGACCGGGACCACCCGGACCGAGCCAAGCGCCTGGTCGTCCCAGGTCGTATAGACGATGGAGCGGCCGTCGCGGGACCAGTTGGGATAGAGTTCGAAATGGTCGTTCTGGCGCGTCAGCCGGCGCGCGGTCCCGGTCGGCAGGTCGCGGATCCACAGATTACCGAGGGCCTCGAAGACCACCTTTGTCCCGTCCGGCGAGGGGCGGGCCCAGCGGATCATGCGGACGTCGAAGGTGTCCGGCGCGACCTCGACGGGGAAGCGGACCGTGTCCTGCACCCGGCGTGTATCGGCGACATGGAAGGGAATGTCCGCGACCGCCTGGCTGGCGACCTCGACGCGCTGGATGCGGCCGTCGGCCCAGAAGACGATGGAGCGGTTGTCGGGGGTCCAGCTGATCGCCGGATAGACGCCGTGGATGGCCCAGGTTTCCTGCAGGTCGCGGTCGAGGCCCGAGAAGATCGCGGTCTCGCGCCCGGACTCGATGTCCATGACATAGAGGGTCGACTGGTAGCGAACGCGGCGGATGAAGGCGATCGACCGGCCGTCGGGCGAGGGCGTCGGACGGATCGAACCGCCGGGGCCGGTGATATAGGGATCGATCTCGCCGGTTTGGCGGTCGAGACGGCGAATGATGTAGATCTGGTCGTTGACGTCCTTGGAGTATTCGAAGGTCGCCCCCGGCGTGGCGTCGTCGCTGAAATAGACATAGCGGCCGTCCGGCGAGAAGGCGGGCTCGCCCGTGTCCTTCTGCTGCGTGCGGCGCTCGGTCATCTGCACGCCGTTGCCGCCCGAGCGGTGGTACATCCACAGCTCGCCGGCCCCCAGCGAGCGGGACGAGGTGAAATGTTTCCGCGCCACGATGAACTGGCCGTCGGGCGACCATTCCGGCTGGTTCAGCAGGCGGAAGCTCTCTTTCGATACCTGGGTCGGGTTGGAGCCGTCGGCCTCCATGATCCAGATGTTGTCGCCGCCGGCCCGGTCCGAGGTGAAGGCGATGTGGCGGCCGTCGGGCGACCATTTCGGCTGCATGTCCCAGGCCACGCCCGAGGCGATGGCCCGCGCCTCGCCGCCGCTGACGGGCATGACATAGATGTCGCCCAGCATGTCGAAGACGATGGTCTGGCCGTCGGGGCTGACGTCCAGCGACATCCAGGTCCCGCGGGTCACATCAATGGAGATGTCGCGCGCCGGCCCGGGCGGGTTCTGCACGTCCCATTTGGGCGTCTCGGCCGGGGCGGCGACGGCGGCCGCCTGCGGCTCGACCGGTCCGGGGACGGGCGGGGCGGCGGTCGGCGGGACGGGTTGAGGCGTCTGGGCAGCGGCGGCGCCGGCGATCGCCAGCAAGGCGACCGTGGTCAGAAAAGCGCGCTTCATGATGTGTCATCCCCGGGGACATGTGCGGACGTCTCCCGCCGCGCTCCGCGGCCGCGTCCTTGGCCGGGGGAGATGAACATTGTCGGGGGGCGGAAGTCCAGCAGATGCGCCGCCTCGCGCCGGGACACCTTCTACGGGGTGTGGAAAAGGACGATGGTGGGTGATGTAGGGTTCGAACCTACGACCCGCTGATTAAGAGTCAGCTGCTCTACCAACTGAGCTAATCACCCTGACCATTCGTCTGCGCGGAGCCTTGCAGGGCCCGTGCGATCTGCGCGTGCGCCGGTCCGGGACCGGTTGCAGAGAGCGCGGGTACCTAATGGCAATGCCGCTCGCGCGCAAGGAGATTCAGGGGTCCGTTTCGGTTTGTCGCAGGACGGGCTAAGGTCCTGTGAATCAGCCGCCGGGGAGCGGTGACGGGGAAAACGACCATGGCCTTCTGGAACCGCCGGCGCTCGATCGACGCCATGCTGGCCCCGCACGACGGACCGGCGCTGAAGAAGACCCTGGGCTGGCCGCATCTGATGGCGTTGGGCGTCGGTGCCATTGTCGGCACCGGCATCCTGACCCTGATCGGGGTCGGGGCCGGGCTGGCCGGACCGGCGGTGATGATCAGCTTCGCCCTGGCGGGACTGGTCTGCGCCTGCGCCGCCCTGGCCTATGCCGAACTCTCGACCATGATGCCGGCGGCAGGCAGCGCCTATACCTATTCCTATGCCGTGCTGGGCGAGCTGATCGCCTGGATCGTGGGCTGGAGCCTGATCCTCGAATACTCGCTGGTGGTGTCGGCGGTGGCCGTGGGCTGGTCGGGCTATGCGGTCGGCTTCCTCGCCGGGATGGGCGTTGAACTGCCGGCCATGCTGGCGGCGGGACCGCACGTCGAGGGCGGGCTGATAAACCTGCCGGCCGTCTTCATCATCGCCGTGGTGACGGGCCTGCTGCTGCTGGGTACCCGCGAGAGCGCCACGCTGAACGCCATCCTGGTGGTCATCAAGATCGTTGCCCTGATCGCCTTTGTGGCCATCGCCCTGCCGGCCTTCGACCCTGCCAACTTCACCCCCTTCATGCCCAATGGCTTCGGCGCGCCGGCCCTGCCGTTCGCCGAGCAGATCACCGGCCAGCCCGTGGTCCAGACCGGGGTCATGGCGGCGGCGGCCATCATCTTCTTCGCCTTCTACGGCTTCGATGCCATCTCGACGGCGGCGGAAGAGACCAAACGGCCCGAGCGTGACCTGGCCATCGGCATCGTCGGCTCGATGGTTGTGTGCACGGCCCTCTATCTGGTCGTGGCCGCTGCTGCGATCGGTGCCCGGCCGGTAGCCAGCTTCGCTGAAAGCCCCGAGCCCCTGGCCCTGATCCTGCGCGAAATGGGGCAGGGCACGGCGGCGCAGTGGATCGCGGTCTCGGCCGTGGTCGCCCTGCCGACCGTCCTGCTGGCCTTCCTGTTCGGCCAGAGCCGCATCTTCCTCGGCATGGCGCGTGACGGCCTGCTGCCGCGTCGTCTGGCCAAGGTGTCAGCGCGCGGCGTGCCGGCGGTGGTGACGATCTTCACCGCCATCGTGGTGGCCGGACTGGCCGGGGTCATGCGGCTGGATGAACTGGCTTCGCTGGCCAATGCCGGAACCCTGGCGGCCTTTGCGGCGGTGGGCGTCTGCCTGATCGTCCTGCGCATCCGCGATCCGCACCGGCCGCGCCTGTTCAAGGCCCCGCTGTGGTGGCTGGTCGGCGGGATCACCATCGTCGGCTGTATCGTCTTCTTCTTCAGCCTCTCGGCCCGGACCCAGATGTGGTTCCTGATCTGGAACGCCGTCGGCCTGCTCGTCTATTTCGGCTGGTCGGCCTGGAACTCCCGACTGGCCAAGGGCGAAGAGACGGCGGGCTGATGGCGTTGCGCGACCTGTCCGGCGCGGTCGACTTCACCGTGCTGGAACGGATGACCGGCGGCGACGACGCGATCACGGAAGAGGTGCTGGGCCTGTTCGCCCAGCAGGCCGCGATGTGGTCGCCGCTGCTGGATGTGCGCGAGGAGGGCTGGCGCGACGGGGTGCACACGATCCGCGGCGCGGCGGCGGGCATCGGTGCGGGGGCGCTGGCACAGGCCTGCCAGACGGCCGAGGCCGTGGACAAGGCCACAGCCCCGCCGCTGCTCGACCGGGTGCGTGACGCGCTGGAAATCGCCCTGGCCGATGTGGCGGCCTACCGGCACGCGCTGATGCTCAGGTCGCTGCGGGGGTAGCCGGCCCACTCCACCATCCTTTGCCTTCGCCTCAGGATGGTCCCGCTCCCTGCACGGCGGGGAGTAGACGCTAACCGCGCGTCCGGTCGAACGCGTCGAACTCATGCGCGATGCAACGGTCGATCAGGGTGCGCCACACCGGCTCGGCGATGGCGGGCGACAGGCCCGCAGGGCCGGCGGCGGCCAGCACCTTGGCGACCACATCCTCGATGCGGGCGTCGTCATGCACCACCGAGCGGTCCGGCTTGATGCGGGCGGCGGCGTCCATATAGCGCTGGCGCTCGGCCAGGAGCACGACGAGGGCGCGGTCCAGGGCGTCCACGCCCTGACGGACCTCCACCATGGAACTGCAGTTCTCCGGCGCGGTGCGCGGATCGATCGTGACGCTATCCGACAAAGGCGCGCTCCAGCACATAGTCGCCCGGCTCGGCGTTCGAGCCTTCCTTCATGCCGAAGCCTTCCAGCAGTTCGGCGGTTTCCTTGATCATGGCCATGGAGCCACACAGCATCACCCTGTCGTGCTCCGGCGAGAAGCCGTGCGGCAGGCCGAGGTCGTCGAACAGGGCACCCGAACTGATCCGGTCGGTGATCCGGCCGCGGTGTTCGAACGGCTCGCGGGTCACGGTCGGATAGTAGGTCAGCTGGGCCCTGGCCTCCTCGCCGATCAACGGGTCGTCGTGGATGCCGGAGGTCAGGAAGTCGCGATAGGTCAGGTCGGCCGCGTGGCGGACCGTGTGGCAGACCACGACATGGCCGAAGCGGCTGTAGGTGTCCGGATCGCGGGCGACGCTGAGCCAGGGGGCCAGGCCTGTGCCGGTTCCGATCAGCCACAGCCGCTCACCCCCGGTCAGGGCATCCAGCACCAGGGTGCCGGTCGGCTTCTTGCCCATCAGGACAGTGTCGCCGGGCTGGATCTTCTGCAGGCGCGAGGTCAGGGGGCCGTCGGGGACCTTGATCGACAGGAACTCCAGCTCCTCGGCCCAGCCGGGGCTGGCGATGGAATAGGCGCGCAGGACCGGCTTGCCGCCGTCTGTACCGGGCAGGCCGATCATCACGAACTCGCCGGAGCGGAAGCGGAAGTCCTCGGGCCGGGCGATGGCGAAGCTGAACAGCTGGTCGGTCCAGTGACGCACCCACAGCACTTCCAGCTCATGGAAGGCGGATGCTTTCGCAGGCGGCGGAGAGGCGGCGACGTCGGTCATTGCGCGCTTCTTAGGGGGTGAGAGGCGAGTGGGGAAGGGATGCGGTTGTCGCGTCGAAAATGTTCCGCAGCCACCCGGCCCGATGCTGTCTTCTCGCCCCTGATCATCGCATCCCTTCTCGCCCCTGACCGTGTCTTCCCACCCCCCGATCCGACCTCGCCCGACCGCCGCCCTCCGGCCTGCGACCGAAGCTGACGCAGCCCTGTGCCTCTATGTGAAAGGGCCACGGGGACAGGGAATTTTGACGGTTCGGGACACAGCAGGGCAACGATATGCAGACCCGGAGGCCGGTCGGGTGAGGTGTACCGGGGCACCCAAGCGATCGCGCCCGATTTTTCCGGCTCCATGGTGTATTCCCGCCCCCTCCACCCGCCGTGCGAAATCGGGGATGACGCCGGCCGAAACGACCGCTAGCGTCCGCCGCATGCGCAACAAACTCCTCGCCTCCACCCTGTTCCTCGCGGCCCTTTCGCCGTTCACCGCCGTGATGGCGCAAGCCGCGGATCCTGCGGTCCTGACGCCCGAGCGGGTGTTCGCCAATCCGTCATTGGCCGGGCCGGTGGCGCGCGGCGTCAGCCTGTCTCCGGATGGAGAGCTGGTGGCCTTCCTGCGCTCGCGGGAAGACGACGTTGACGTGCTGGATCTTTGGGCCGCGCCAACCGGTGAGGGCGAGCCGTTCAAGCTGATCGACGCCCGGGCCCTGGTCCCCGACGCCGGCGAACTGTCCGAGGCCGAGAAGGCCCGGCGCGAGCGGATGCGGATCAGCCAGCGCGGCGTGGTCGAATATTCCTGGGACCAGCAGGGCCGCTACATCCTCGCCCCGCTGGAGGGTGACATCTTCCTCGCGGAACGCGCGGGCGGGGCGGTGCGCCGCCTGACGGAGACCGAGGCCGACGAGATCGATGCCAAGGTCTCGCCCCGGGGCAGTTTTGTCTCCTTTGTCCGGGATCAGGACCTGGTTGTCCTGGACCTGAACGGCAATCGCGAGACGGCCGTTACGACGGATGGCGAGGGCCTGATCACCTGGGCCACGGCCGAGTTCATCGCCCAGGAAGAGATGAATCGCGACACCGGCTACTGGTGGAGCCCCGACGAGCGTCGCATCGCCCTGCAACGCACTGACGAGAGCACGGTCGACATCATTCCGCGGCTCGACATCACCGGCGGCGGGGCCAGTGTGATCGAGCAGCGCTATCCGCGCGCCGGTCGGCCCAATGCGGTGGTTGAACTGTTTGTGCATGACCGGGACTCCGGCCAGCGGACGAAGGTCGACCTGGGTGCCAACCCCGACATCTACCTGGCGCGGGTGGACTGGTCCGCTGACGGTCGCACCCTCTATGTCCAGCGCCAGTCGCGCGACCAGAAGACGCTGGACCTGCTGAGCGTCGACCCGGCGACGGGGGCCTCGCGCGTGATCCTGACGCGGACCTCGGATGCCTGGGTGCCGTTGACCGACGATTTCACGCCCCTGGAAAACGGCAACTTCATCTGGTCGTCGGAAGAGACAGGCTGGCGGCACCTCTATCTCTACAACCGCGACGGCCGCCGCATCCGGGCGATCACCTCGGGCGACTGGCCGGTCAAGACCCTGAACGGGGTCAACCAGCGGACGGGCGAGGTCTTCTTCACGGCCTCGATGCGTGACGGGGCGGAGCTGCCGATCGAACAGCAGATGTTCCGCGCCAGCCTGCGCCGGACCGTGACGCCCGTGGCGGTGACGCCGGGTGGCGGCTGGTGGGGCGCGTCGATGAACCGGACGGGCACGGCCTATGTCGGCAACTACACCGACCTGAACACGCCGGCGCAGTCGGCCCTCTATCGCGCCGACGGGACCTTCGTGCGGTGGATCGAGGAGAACCGGCTCGATGCCGACCATCCCATCTATCCCTATGTCTCACGCCGCGGTGCGGTGACCTTCGGCACGCTGGAAAGCCATGGCGAGACCCTGGTCTGGCAGATGACCACCCCGCCCGGCTTTGACCCCTCGAAACAGTATCCGGTGGTCATGCAGGTCTATGGTGGTCCCTCCGGCGGTGGCGTCCGCCGCAGCTGGCAGGGCGCGACCAATCAACTGTTGACCGAGGCCGGCTATATCGTTTTCCGCCTCGACAACCGCGGCGAGGGCGACCGCTCGGCAGCCTTCAAACAGGCCCTGTATCTGCGCATGGGCCAACCTGAGATCGAAGATCAGGTATTGGCTATCAACTATCTGAGGTCGCTGCCATTTGTTGCGGATCATCGTATCTCGGCAATGGGCTGGAGCTATGGCGGTTTCATGACCCTGCACATGCTGACCGAGCCGGCGATGGGCCTGACCTCGGCCATTTCGGGGGCTCCCGTCACCGACTGGAGCCTCTACGACACCCACTACACCGAACGCTTCATGTCGACGCCCGGGGCCAACCCCGAAGGCTATGCCGCCTCCGACGTCCTCGACCAGCTGGACCTGCTGACCGGGCGGCTTCTGCTGCTTCACGGCATGGCCGACGACAATGTCATCTTCGAAAACGCCACCCGCATCATCGACGGTCTGCAGAGCCGCAGCGTGCCGTTCGAGATGATGCTCTATCCCGGCCAGCGCCACGGTGTGCGTGGCAACGAAAGGCAGCTGCAGCAATGGCGCACCTATCTGGACTTCCTCGATCGCACGATCGGTTCGCGGGCACCCGCCGCGCAGGACTGATTGCGGGGGCGCTGGCGGCGCTGTCTCTCGGCGGCTGTGCCACACCGAATGGCGACGGAAGCTGGACCCTGCCCGGTGAGGACGGCGGCCGGATTTTCCAGCCGCCGACTGTCGCGGCGATTGTGGATGGGCATTACCCGGGCACGGGCGCGCTGGAAGGCTCGCTGGTGCTGATCCGGAGCGTCGACACGATCGGGCCGGAGCCCTTCAACGCCGTCATCGCGGTCAGTCCGGCCCTGCAGGGAGATCAGCCCCTGCCGAGCCCGGGCGGTGCGCTTGGCGGTCTGCCGATCCTGCTCAAGGACAATATCGAGACGGCAGACATGCCGACAACCGCCGGCTCTTTGGCGCTGGTCGACAATGCCCCCGGGCGGGACGCCCCGCTGGTCACCCGGCTGCGTGAGGCCGGGGCCGTTATCCTGGGCAAGGCCAATCTGTCCGAATGGGCCAACATTCGCTCGACCAATTCCATCAGCGGCTGGAGTGCTGTCGGTGGGCAGACGCTGAACCCCTACGATCCGGCGCGGACCCCGTGCGGCTCGTCCTCGGGCAGCGCGACGGCAGTCGCCATGGGTCTGGCCCCGGCCGCCATCGGCACCGAGACCAACGGCTCGATCGTCTGCCCGGCCTCGGTCAATGGGGTGGTCGGGTTCAAGCCGACCGTGGGTCTGGTTTCGCGCACCCACATTGTGCCGATCAGCCATTCGCAGGACACCGCCGGACCGATCACGACGACGGTCGAGGACGCGGCCATCGTGCTGAGCGTCATCGCCGGATCCGACCCGATGGACCCCGCCACCGTCGAGGCCGATGCGCGCAAGGTCGACTATCGCGCTGCGCTGGACGCCGGGTCATTGAGCGGTGCCCGGATCGGGGTGATGCGGTTCCTGATCGCCAACTATTCGGCCGAGACGCAGGCGGAGTTCGAGCGGGCCTTGCAGTCCATGCGCGACGCGGGAGCCGAACTGGTCGAGATCACCGAGGGCCCGGACCTGCAGGCCGTCGGGGCCAGTTTCCAGGTGCTGATGACCGAGCTGAAGGTCGATCTGAACGCCTATCTGGCCTCGACCGACCCGACGCAGGTCCCGACCCGGACCTTGGCCGACCTGATCGCCTTCAACGCCGCCGAGCCGCGCGAGACGCCGCTGTTCGGCCAGGAGCTGTTCATCCGCGCCGAGGCCACGTCAGGGCTGGAAGACCCGGCCTATGTCGAGGCGCGCGCGCGTTCGTTCCGGGCGGCGGGGCCGGAGGGGATCGACCGGATGATGTCCACGCACAATGTGGTGGCCCTGGTCGCGCCGACGACCTCGCGGGCCTGGACCAATGACCGCGACGATAATGACAATCCGCAGGGTTCATCCAGCTCACTGGCGGCGGTCGCCGGCTATCCGCACCTGACCGTGCCCATGGGCTTCGACCGGGGCATGCCGGTCGGGATCAGCTTCATCGGCGGCAAATGGGACGATGCCCGGATCCTGTCTCTGGGCCACGCCTATGAGCAGCGGACCCATGAGCGACGGCCGCCACAGCTGTCGCAAGGTGCGGAGGCCGCCCCGGTCCCCTGACCGGGTGATGCGGCCTCGGTCTGATCTGAACCCGGCAAGGCACGACAACCTGCGGGCGATGGTGATGGACAGGGGCCCGCGGGTCTGAAAGCGTAACGGCGTTCTGAAGGCGGGGGCCGATCCATGTTGCTGAACCGACGAGGTGCGCTGGCGGGGGCGGGTGGTCTGATGACCGCGCTCGCGACCGGCGAGGCCTGGGCGCAGGACTCCCGGCGCGTGCGGAAGGCGGCTTCTTCGCTGAGTTCGGCCAGCGACGACATCATGGCCTTCGCCGAGGGCGTCCGGATCATGAAGCGCCGCTCGGACGCGCTGTCCTGGGACGCGCAGAACCGGCTCCATGCCCAGCGCGCCGAGCACGGCAACTGGCGTTTCCTGCCCTGGCACCGGCTGCAGGTGGCCCATATGGAGCGGATCATCGCCCAGCTGACCGGCCATGCCACTTTCGCCATGCCCTACTGGGACTGGCAGGTGGATCGCTTCCTGCCGCCCTGGGTGCTGGACCCGACCTCGCCCCTGTTCGAGCGCCAGCGCGATCCGGCCGCCGAGACGCTTGATTTCCAGAAGGCCCGGTTCGCCCAGAGCCGCGATGTGGCCCGGGTTTCGGACGACAATTTCGACGCCTTCTGCGGCCGTGAACGGGCCGCGGGCCGGGTCGAGGCCTATGGCCACAACATCATCCACATGCTGGTCGGCGGCTATATGTCCAGCACCCGCACCGCGGCGCTGGACCCGGTCTTCTGGCTGCATCACTGCAATGTCGACCGGGTCTGGGCGACCTGGCACCAGAAGAACGGCGACAGTGCCTACCCACGACCGTGGAAGGACGTCTCCATGGCCGGGTTCACCGGCCCGGACGGCCGGCAGACCGGGCGCTGGCTGGCCTCGCGCATCACCTCCACGCGCGGCCTCGGCTATGGCTATGACGCCCTGTATCCGCTGCGAGTCTTCGCCCTGCCGCCGGGTGCGCTGGGTGGAGCTCCGATCTCGACGAACCAGGTCTCCGTGCGTGTCGATGCCGATTCCAGCGACGGCTCCGTCCGTCTGGAGCTGCCCGCCGAGGTCGTGCGCATGCTGCGTGAGGCACCGGGTCGGGTGACGGTCGAGGGGACCGGGGTCGTCGCCTATGAGCGGTCCGAAAACCTGACCGGCCGGGCCATCGCCACCAGCGTCCTGACGGAAAAGGGGCGGGTCGATCTGGGCGTTTCGCCGACCTTCGTGCACTTCGGCAGCGCGGAGGAGGGCGACCACTCAGGCCACAGCGGCCACGGCGACTATGCCCACATCTTCACCTTCGACAGCGCGGTGGTCCAGCTGGCGAAGCTGACGACCGGGCCGATGACGATCGTTTCGAGAGCGCAGGACCTGCGGCCGGAAGAGCAGCGGCCGCCGGCGAGGGCATTGTCGCTGGAGGCGACGTTTACGGTAGCGGAATACGCCGCCTGACGTCTCAGCCTGTGCGTCGGGCCGTCTGGGCCGCGTGGACGAAGGCCATGATCCGCTCGGCCGCCTCATCCGCGGAACAGGCGGCGGCATCGATCCTCAGTTCGGGCGCAGCGGGGGCTTCATAGGGGCTGTCGATGCCGGTGAAATGGCTCAGCTGACCGGCCCGGGCCTTGGCATAGAGGCCCTTGACGTCACGCGCCTCGGCCACGGCCAGCGGAACGTCGACAAAGATCTCGACGAACTCGCCGGGCTCCATCAACTCACGGGCCATCTGCCGCTCTTCACGGAAGGGCGAGATAAAGGACACCAGGACGATCAGGCCTGCGTCGGTCATCAGCCGCGCCACCTCGGCCACCCGGCGGACGTTTTCGACCCGGTCGGCATCGGTGAAGCCGAGGTCGCGGTTGAGACCGTGACGTACGTTGTCGCCGTCCAGCAGCACCGAATGCAGGCCCTCGGAGAACAGCCGTTGCTCGACGCGGTTGGCGATGGTCGACTTGCCCGCGCCGGACAGGCCCGTGAACCACAGCACCAGCGGTGCCTGCCGCTTGAGTCCGGCCCGGTCGGCGCGGCTGACCGTGAGTGCCTGCGGCCGCACATTGGCGGAGCGTCGCAGGGCAAAGCGGATCATTCCCGCCCCGGCGGTCTCATTGGTCATCCGGTCGATCAGGATGAAGCCGCCCAGATCGCGATTGGCGGCATAGGGTTCGAAGGCGATCGGCGCATCCAGCGCCAGGGTGCACAGGCCGATATCGTTCAGCCCCAGGGTCGGTGCGGCCAGCCGCTCGCCGGTATCGACATTGACCTTATGCCGCAGGTCGCTGATCCGGGCCGGCACCGTCGTCGCGCCCAGTTTGAGCCAGTAGGAGCGGCCGGGCAGCAGCGGGCGGTCGGACATCCAGACCAGATGGGCCTCGAACTGATCGGCGACTTCGGGCGGGTCTCCGGCGGCTGCGATCAGGTCGCCGCGCGAGACGTCCACGTCCGGGGTCAAGGTCAGGGTCACAGACTGGCCGGTCCGAGCCTCGTCCAGATCGCCGTCCAGGGTGACGATACGGTCGATCGCCGCGCTGACACCCGAGGGCAGAATGCGGACAGGGTTCCCGGGCCGGGCCTGACCTGCGACGATCCTGCCCGAAACGCCACGGAAGTCTGCGTTCGGTCGGCTGACGCCCTGCACCGTCATGCGCAATGAACCGGATGTCGTCTCCGGCAGTGTGACGGTGCGGAGGTGTGCCATCAGGCCGGGCCCCGAATACCAGGGCGTCAGGGCACCCGGGGCCGAGACGTTCTCTCCGGTTCGCGCACAGGTCGGGACAGGGGTGATGTCGGTCAGGCCGATCTGGTCGGCGAAGTCGCGGTAGTCAGCGACGATGGCGTCAAAGCGGTCCTGCGCTCCGTCCACCAGATCCATCTTGTTGACCGCCAGCACGACCCGGCGGACCCCCAGCAGGGCCAGCAGCCGGCTGTGCCGGCGTGTCTGGGTCAGGACGCCCTTGCGGGCATCGACCAGAACGATGGCGAGGTCTGCCGTCGAGGCGGCGGTGACCATGTTGCGCGTGTACTGCTCGTGCCCAGGGGTGTCGGCGAGGATGAAGCGGCGCTCGCCGATGTCGAAGAAGCGGTAGGCGACGTCGATGGTGATGCCCTGCTCGCGCTCGGCGGCGAGGCCATCGACGAGAAAGGACAGGTCTGGCGCGCCGTCCAGATACGGCAGGGCCGCGAGCTGGTCGGACGGGATGGCTCCGGCGTCATACAGCAGGCGGCCGATCAGGGTCGACTTGCCGTCATCAACCGAGCCGCAGGTGATCAGGCGCACGATCTGGCGGGGGCCGGTATCGGGGAGCGAGGTCATCAGAAATAACCCTCGCGCTTCTTCTGCTCCATCGAGGCGGAGGGGTCGTGGTCAATGGTCCGACCCTGACGCTCGGACATGGACGCCTCACGGACCTCGCGCACCACAGCGTCCAGGGTCGCGGCATCGCTTTCGACGGCCGCGGTCAGGGGCCAGCAGCCGAGTGTGCGGAAGCGGACGCGACGCATCCGTGCGGCCTCTCCGGCGCGAAGGGGCATACGGTCGTCGTCGAGCATCAGCAGGGCACCGTCACGCTCGATCACGGGCCGGTCAGCGGCGAAATAGAGGGAGGGCAGGGCGATATTCTCACGCTGGATGTAGCGCCAGATATCCAGCTCTATCCAGTTCGACAGGGGGAAGACCCGCACCGACTCTCCGTCGTGAAGGCGGGTGTTGTAGAGGTTCCAGAGCTCGGGGCGCTGGCGCTTCGGGTCCCATCCGTGGGCGGCGGTGCGGACCGAGACGATCCGCTCCTTGGCGCGGCTTTTCTCCTCGTCGCGGCGCGCGCCGCCGAAGGCCGCGTCGAACCGTCCGGCGTCGAGCGCCTGCTTCAGGCCCTGCGTCTTCCAGATATCCGTATGGACACTGGCACCGTGGTCGAAAGGGTTGATGCCCTCGGCCACGGCCTCCGGGTTGCGGTGAACCCGCAAGGTCATGCCCGCGGTCTCGGCGGCCTGGTCTCGAAAGGCGTACATTTCCCGGAATTTCCACATCGTATCGACGTGAAGCAGGGGAAACGGCGGCACGGCCGGGAAGAAGGCCTTGCGCGCGAGGTGCAACAGGACAGCCGAGTCCTTGCCGGCCGAGAACAGCAGCACGGGCCGCTCGCACTCGGCGACCACCTCCCGGAAAATCTGCAGGGCCTCGGCCTCGAGTGAGCCAAGGACGTCGTCGTGAAGCCGCATGGTCTAGCTGTGGCCCCGGAATCGCACGGTGCCAAGCCTCATGCGGGAATGACGGCGGTCGTCTCGATCTCGATCCGGGCGGCGTCCTCGATCAGCCCCTTGACCTCGACCACGGCCATGGCCGGATAGTGGGGGCCGATCAGCGCGCGCCAAGCGGCCCCGATGTCGAGCAGGCTGGCCAGGTATTCGCGCTTGTCGACGACATACCAGGTCATGCGGACGATGTGTTCCGGTCCGGCCCCGGCCTCCGCGAGGACCGCGAGCGTATTCTCGATGGTCTGGCGGAACTGGCCGGCGAACCCCTTCTCTACAAAGGCCCCTTCGGGCGTCCAGCCGATCTGGCCAGCGACGAAGACCATGCGGCCGGCGGCCTCGACGCCGTTGGAATAGCCCTTCGGGCGCGGCCAGCCCTCGGGCAGCAGGACGCGGTTCATTCGGCTGTCTCCAGATAGTCTGCCATGCGGGCGCGCAGATCTTCGGGCCAGGGCTCGGGCTTAAGTGACCGGCCGACGTAGACGAAGGTCTGGCTCGCCTCGAAACGCAGGGATCCATCGGCGCTGATCCGGTGGCGGAGACTGCAGGATGAGCGGCCCAGTTTGGTGACCGTGAGGGCGAAGGTCAGTTCGTCTTCCAGCCGCGACGGAGCGATGAAGCGAGCCTCGACGGCCGCCGTCGGAACGCTGACCTGGCGGTTGACGTGCATTTCGCGGAACGAGGCCTGAAGCGGACCGGCGAACCAGTCCTCGACCACACCATTCAGCATCTCGAAATAGCGCGGGAAGAAGACGATCCCGGCTGCATCGCAGTCGGCGAAGCGCACGAGACGTTCGGTGGTGAAGATCTGGGGGTTCATGCATCCGCCTTGAGCCGGAAGCGCTGCAGCTTGCCGGTCTGTGTCTTGGGCAGGGCGTCCACGAAATCGAGGGCGCGGGGATATTTGTAGGGGGCGATGACCTGCTTCACATGCTCCTGGAGCGCGGTTCTCAGTTCATCCGAGGCGTGATGGCCGTCGCCGAGGACGACGAACGCCTTCACTATCTGGCCGCGTTCGGAATCCGGAACACCGATCACGGCGGCTTCGGTGACGGCGGAGTGGCGCAGCAGGGCGTTTTCGACCTCGGGCGCGCCGATGTTGTAGCCGGACGAGACGATCATGTCGTCGGAGCGGGCCACGAACCAGAAATAGCCGTCCTCATCGAGGCGATAGACGTCGCCGGTCAGGTTCCAGCCGTTCTGGACATAGACGGCCTGTCGGTCGTCATCGAGATAGCGGCAGCCGGTCGGGCCGCGAACCGCAAGCCGTCCGGTCTCGCCGGCCGGCAGGGTACGGCCGTGTGCGTCAATGATACGGGCCTCATAGCCCGGTACGGCCTTGCCGGTGGCACCCGGACGGATGTCATCGCCCGAGGCCGAGATGAAGATGTGGGTCATCTCGGTCGAGCCGATGCCGTCGATGATGCGCACGCCGGTGGCGTCATGCCAGGCGTCCGAGGTGGCGGCCGGCAGGGCCTCACCCGCCGAAATGCAGGTGCGCAGGCTCGAGAGGTTGTGCGCGGCGGTCAGCTTCAGCAGGGCTCGATAGCCGGTCGGGGCTGTGAGCAGGGTAGTGGCGCGGCAACGCTCGATGGTCTCCGCCAGGGCGTCGAACCCGGGGCGCGGTGCGAAGGCGGTGGCGGCGCCCGCGGCCGCAGGGAAGACCACCAGTCCGCCGAGCCCGAAGGTGAAGGCGATGGGCGGGGTGCCGACGACGACATCGACCCGGGTCAGGCCGACGACATGGCGGCCGAAGGTGTCAGCCATGGCAAGGATGTCGCGATGGAAATGGACGCAGCCCTTGGGCTTGCCGGTGGTGCCCGAGGTGAAGGCGATCAGGGCCGGGTCGTCGGCGGCGGTTTCGACCGGGTCGAAGCGGAAACCTGGCGGCAGGGCCTGGGCGGCTTTCTGCAGGGCGGCGGAGTCCATCATCCGGGTCAGCGAAGGTGCCGACGCCCGCGCCTCGGCCACGACGTCCGCAAAGGTCTGATAGACCAGCGCGTGGCTGATCCGGCCCTTTTCGATCACGGTCGACAGTTCCGCCGCGCGCAGCATGGGCATGGTGGCCACGACAACGCCGCCGGCCTTCAGGATCGCGAACCAGGCCATGACGGTCCAGGCGGAATTCGGGCCATGCAGCAGCACCCGGTTTCCCGGCACCAGCCCCATCTCCTCGACCAGCACCCGCGCCATCCGGCCGGAGATCGCATCCACGCGGGACCAGGAGAATTCGTGGTCGTGATCAATCAGGGCCCGGCCGTCGGGGCCCGCAGCGGAGATCGCCCGACGCAGCAGTTCAACGGCGGCATTCAGACGGGCGGGATAGGCCAGTTCGGGCAGGTCGAAAACAAGGTCGGGCTGCTGGTCCGCCGCCGGCAGATGGTCGAGAACGAACCGGTCGAGATGGGCGCTGGTCCCCATCAGGCACCTCCACCGATCCCGGCCAGAACCTGGCGGGCGATGACGATCTTCTGCACCTCGGAGGCCCCTTCATAGATGCGCAGGGCACGGATCTCGCGATACAGCCGCTCGACCGGATGGCCGGCGACGACGCCGAGGCCGCCGAACAGCTGGACCGCCGCGTCGATGACAGCCTGGGCCTCGTCGGTGGCGAAGAGTTTGGCCATGGCGGCCTCGCGGGTGACCCGCGGCGCGCCCTGATCCTTCAGCCAGGCGGCGCGGTAGATCAGCAGGGCAGAAGCATCGATCTTCAGGGCCATGTCGGCGATCGAGGCCTGGACCAGTTGCAGGTCGCTCATCGGTGCCCCGAACAGGCGGCGGGCGGTGGTGCGGGCCGCAGCCTCGTCGAGGGCGCGGCGCGAAAAACCGAGCGCGGCGGCGGCCACGGTCGAGCGGAACACGTCCAGGGTGGCCATGGCGATGCGGAAGCCCTCGCCGGGCGCGCCGAGGATGCGGTCAGCGTCGATGCGGCAGTCGGTGAACCGGATGGTGGCCAACGGGTGCGGGGCCATCAGGGGGATGCGTTCGACGATCCCGAAGCCGGGCGTGTCCGCATCGACAACGAAGGCGCTCAGGCCCTTGGCACCCGTCCCCTCGCCGGTGCGGGCGAAGACCGTATAGCGGTCGGCGAGGCCGCCGTTGGAGATGAAGGTCTTGGTGCCGTCCAGCACCCAATGGTTGCCGTCCCGGCGCGCGTTGGTCGACAGGGCGGCGACGTCCGAACCGGCATCGGGCTCGGACAGGGCGAAGGCGGCGATGGTCTCGCCCGCGGCCACGCCCGGAAGCCAGCGGGCCTTCTGGGCGTCGGTGCCGAACAGGCTGATGGGGCCGGAGCCCAGACCCTGCATCGCGAAGACGAAGTCAGCGAGGCCGGAACGACGGGCGAGCGTCTCCCGGGTCAGGCACAGGGTGCGGACGTCGAGTTTGCCGGCCGCATCGGGCACGGCATTGCGGAGCCAGCCACCCTCGGCCAGCGACTTGAGGATGGTGCGGCAGTCGCCGTCCAGGTCGTGATCGCCGTGCAGTTTCACCGCATCGGTCCGGTCCGCCCAGGCTTCCAGATCGGCGGCGAAGGCGCGGTGGCGGTCGTCGAAGAAGGGCCAGTCCAGAAAGGTGCGGTCCGCCATGGTCAGTTCCCCTCGAACACCGGCTCGCGCTTGGCCGCGAAGGCCTCATAGGCGCGGCGGAAGTCATTCGTCTTCATGCAGATGGCCTGGGCCTGGGCCTCGGACTCGATGGCGGCGTCCAGGCTCATGTCCCATTCGACGTTGAGCTGGTTCTTGGTGATGCCGTGGGCGAAGGTCGGGCCCCGGGCCAGGGAACGCGCCAGCTCCAGCGCCGTCTCCATCAGGGCCTCACCCTCGACCAGACGGTTATGGAAGCCCCAGCGCTCACCCTCGTCGGCGGTCATGACGCGGCCGGTGAACAGCAGTTCGGAGGCCCGGCCCTGACCAATCTGGCGGGGCAGGATGGCGCAGGCACCCATGTCGCAACCGGCCAGGCCGACACGGGTGAACAGGAAGGCGGTCTTCGTCCGCGGTGTCGCGATCCGGAGGTCCGAGGCCATGGCCATGATGGCACCGGCGCCGACACAGACGCCGTCCAGCGCGGCGATCACCGGTTGGGGACAGCCGCGCATGGCCTTGACCAGATCACCGGTCATCCGGGTGAAGGCGAGCAGGGCCGGCATGTCCATTTCGGTCAGCGGGCCGATGATCTCGTGCACGTCGCCGCCCGATGAGAAGTTTCCGCCGGCACCGGTGACGATCACGACCTTGCAGTCGTCGGCGTGGACCAGGGCACGGAACAGGTCGCGCATTTCGGCATAGGATTCGAAGGTCAGCGGGTTCTTGCGCTCGGGGCGGTTGAGGGTGAGCAAGGCCACGCCGTGTTCATCCACCGTCCACAGGAAATGGGCCGCCTTGTAGTCGCGCGCCTTCATCCGTTCAGCTCCTCGAAAGTGGTCGCATGCAGCGACCGTTTGGTCCGCTCCAGCAGGCGGGTCAGGTCGTCGGCCTCGTCCGTGGTCAGGTCGGCGAACAGCGCCTCGATCCAGCGTTCATGGGCCTGGGCCATGGCGGTGAAACGGGTCCGGCCGATAGGCGTCAGGCGGACGCGCTGCACCCGCCGATCGGTCCCGGCCATGGCCTCGATCAGGCCGTCAGCCTTGAGCCGCGCGGCCAGGCCGGTGACGTTGCCGTTGGAGACCATCAGCATGCCGGCGGCCTCGCCCATGGTCAGGCCTGCCTCACCCGCGCGGTCCAGCGCCGACAGCATGTCGAACCGGGGCAGGGTGGAGCCGAAATCGTCGCGCAGCCGCTGGGCGACCGTCTGCTCGATCCGGGTCGAACAGGTCAGCAGACGCAGCCAGAGACGCAGGGACCGTTTGCCGTCGGGCGCGCCGCCCAGTCTGTCGGGGAGAATACGGTCGGGCAGCGCGGCGAGGGCAGGCATCAAAGCTCACCGCCTGCCACCGGGACGGCGGCGCCGTTGACCCCCGAGGCACCGTCGCTGCAGAGCCAGACAATGGTCGTGGCGACCTCGTCCGGCGTAATCAGCCGCCCTTGCGGATTGGAGGCGGACAGGGCCGCGCGGGCTTCGTCCTCGCTTCGGCCGGTCTTGCCGGTGATGGCTTCGATCGACCGGGCGACCAGATCGGTGTCGGTGAAACCGGGGCAGACGGCGTTGACGGTGACACCCTTGCTGGCGACCTCCAGCGCGAGGGCGCGGGTCAGGCCGACGAGGCCGTGCTTGGCCGCGACATAGGCCGAGACATAGGGATAGCCCTTGAGCCCGGCGGTCGAGGCGACATTGACGATGCGGCCCCGGCGGCGGGTCAGCATGCCAGGCAGGACCAGACGGGCGGCCTCGGCCGGTGCCTCGAGATTGAGCGCGAGCATGGCGCGCAAGGCGTCGGCGTCGGTCTTGAGGAAGGGGGCCGAGCTGGCGGCCCCGGCATTGTTGATGAGGATGTCGACCGGCCCGAACCGGTCGCGTCCCGCCTCGATCGCGGCGGCCAGCATGTCGGCGTCGGTGACGTCGGCGGGGGCGGGGAAGGCGAGGTCGCCGATGCGGTCAGCGGTCTCACCCAGTCGGGCGAGGTGACGGCCGATCAGGGTGACCTGGCAGCCAGCCTCGGCCAGGCGTTCGGCGGTGGCCCGGCCGATGCCCGAGCCCGCCCCGGTGACGACGGCATGGTGTCCGGTCAGGCTCATACCGGCCCCGCCTGCTGCTGCCTCTCCAGGTTCCGGGCCAGCTGGGCGAAGCCGGCGAGATACTGGACCGGCGGCCGGATCCCCCTCCAGCCCAGTTCTGCGGCCGCACGCAGGCTCCAGTTGGGATCGGCCAGATGAGGCCGGGCAAGGGCACACAGGTCGGCCCGGCCGGCGGCGAGGATGCTGTTTATGTGGTCGGTCTCGTAGATGTTGCCGACGGCGATGGTCGCCACGCCCGCCTCGTTGCGGATGCGGTCGCTGAACGGGGTCTGGAACATGCGGCCATAGACGGGCTGGGCATCGGGTGTGGTCGATCCGGCCGAGACATCGATCAGGTCGCAGCCGGCGTCCGCAAAGGCGCGGGCGATGATGACGGAGTCCTCAGGCGTCAGGCCGTCATCGACCCAGTCGGTCGCGGACAGTCGCACGGACATCGGCCGGTCCTGCGGCCAGACGGCGCGCATGGCGGTGAAGACCTCAAGCGGGAAACGCAGCCGGTTCCCGACCGGGCCGCCGTATTCGTCCGTGCGGTGGTTGGAGAGGGGGGTCAGGAAGGACGAGAGCAGATAGCCGTGAGCGCAGTGCAGCTCGACCATGTCGAAGCCGGCTTCGTCGGCCCAGCGCGTCGCCCGGACGAAGTCGTCGCGCACGCGGCCCATGTCGGCCCGGTTCATTTCGCGCGGTGTCTGGTCCCTGTCCGTCCACGGAACGGGGGAGGGGGCGATCAGGGGCCAGCCGTCCTCGAGAGGTTGATCTGCGCGGGGGCCCCAGGGCCGTTCGACTGATCCGCGGCGGCCCGCATGGGCCAGCTGGATGGCGACCCGCGATCCCTGGGCATGAACGAAGTCGACGATCCGCCGCCAGGCGTCGCGATGCTCCGGGCGGTACATCCCCGCGCAGCCCGGCGTGATGCGGGCATCGGCGGCGACGTCGGTCATTTCGGTGAAGATCAGCCCCGCGCCACCCAGCGCCCGGCTGCCGAGGTGCACAAGGTGGAAGTCGTCGACCAGGCCGTCCTCGGCCGAGTACATGCACATGGGCGAGACGACGACGCGGTTGGGCAGGGTCAGGCCGCGCAGCGTCAGTGGCGCGAACATGGGCGGCGGCGGAATGTCCGTGGACGAAGCGCCGGCGCTGTCGGCGAACCAGCGTTCGACGCCCGTCAGGAAGTCACGGTCGCGAAGACGCAGGTTCTCATGGCTGACGCGCTGGCTGCGGGTCAGCAGGCTGTAGGTGAACTGCAGGGGGTCGAGGCCGACATAGCGGTCGATGGTCTCGAACCATTCGGTGGAGTTGCGGGCCGCACTCTGCAGCTTGAGCACCTCGACCCGTCGCTCGGCCTCATAGGCGGCGAGGCCCGCATCCAGGTCATCGGCTTCGGTCAGGGTCTCGGCCAGCCGGATGGCATCCTCGAAGGCCAGCTTGGTCCCGGAGCCGATGGAGAAATGCGCCGTGTGGGCGGCGTCACCCAGCAGGATGATCTTGCCGTCGCGCCAGTTGGAACAGGCGACGCGCGGGAAGTTGAGCCAGGCCGAACCGCGCAGGTGCCGGGCATTGCTCATCAGGGCATGGCCGCCCAGCCAGTCCGCGAACAGGCCCTCGGCCGCCCGGCAGGTCTGGTCCTGGTCCATGACGTCGAAGCCGAGGCCGCGCCAGGTCGCCTCGGAGCATTCGACGATGAAGGTCGAGGCTCCCGGCTCGAACTGGTAGGCGTGGGCCCAGATCCAGCCGTGCGGGGTCTCGACAAAGGCGAAGGTGAAGGCATCGAATGACTGTTTCGTGCCCAGCCAGATGTATTTGTTGGTCCGGACGTCGATGTCGACGCCGAAGACCTCGGGGTGATCGTTGCGGATGCGGCTGTTCAGGCCGTCGGCGGCGACGATGACGTCGGCGGGCAGGGCGCGGATGTCGGCGACCTCATCCTCGAACCTCAGTTCGACCCCGAGCGAGCGGGCGCGTTCCTGCAGGATGGTCAGCAGGCGCTGCCGGCCGATGCCGGCGAATCCATGTCCACCCGACCGGACGGTCTGGCCGTGGATGTGCACATCGATGTCGTCCCAGTGGACGAAGGCGGCCTCGATGAGCGCCGCTGTCTCGGGGTCATTGGCCTTGAGATTGGCCAGGGTCTGGTCGGAGAAGACCACGCCCCAGCCGAAGGTGTCGTCCGGGCGGTTGCGTTCGTGGACGATGACATCCAGCGACGGATCGCGCAGCTTGAGGGAAATGGCGAGGTACAGGCCACCGGGCCCGGCTCCGACCACGGCGATGCTTCTGACAGCGCGTTCCAAGGACATATTTTAAGCTTGAAACAGTCCGGGACCGAAGTCCAGACCTAGCCGCCTGTGAACATGGCTCGGTCGGCCTTGACCGCCTCGACGATCATCGCCGTCACAGCCCGGATGCGGGCCAGCGGCTTGAGATCGGCATGGGTCACCAGCCAAAGGCTGCGGTCCAGGTGGACGGCGTCGGGCAGGACCCGCCGCAGTCCGGTCTCCCGTGCGGCGATGAAGTCCGGCAGGACGCAGAGGCCGGCACCGGCGAGGGTCGCCTGAAGCTGGGCGATGAGGTTGGAGCTCTGCAGGGCGACATGAATGTCGACGTCCGGCGCCTGCATATAGTCGAGCTCGGGAGCGTAGAGCAGGTCGCCTATGTAGCCGATGAAGCGTTGGCCGGCCATGTCGGTGCGGGTCCGGATCGGCGGGCGGGCATCGAGGTAGGCGGGAGCCGCGTAGAGGCTGAGGCCGTAGTCGGTGAGCTTCCGCGAGATCAGCCGTCCCTCGCGTGGTGCGCTGAGCGTCACAGCGATATCGGCTTCGCGCTTGGACAGGCTGAGCACACCCGAAATGGCCACCAGCTGGATGTCCAGTCCGGGATGTCTGTCGGCCAGCTTCGCCATGAGGGGGGCGAGGACATAGCTGCCGAAGCCTTCGGGGGCCCCGATCCGCACCGTGCCGGACAGGGCCTGGTCCGCCTCACCCAGTTCATTGGCGGCCAGCAGGGTCAGGCTCTCGATCTTCTCTGCCGTCGGCATCAGCCGTTCGCCGTGTGGCGTGAGGGCATAGCCCTGGGGGCTTCGGTCGAACAGTCGCGCCCCCAAGCCCTCCTCAAGCGCTGCGATGCGCCGGGCCACCGTCGTATGGTCCATCCCGACCCGCGCTGCGGCCGAGGTCAGCCGTCCGGACCGGGCCACAGCGAGAAAGGCACGCAGGTCGTTCCAGTTGAAATCGGCCACCGCCCCTCCTGTGCAAAAATGCACAATGATTGCGCATATCGTGGCATCGCAAGAGCAGAAAAGCCATGGCATATCGACGGCATCCGAACGTCTCCGTTCCTAGGACACCGTCATGGCCTTCGACTCCGTCGCCTATACGCCCGAAATCCGGACCGCTGTTCCGATGCCGACAGCCGCGCTGATCGATGCCTTCGACGCGCCTTGCCCTGTCTGGGCGGCCGAGAACCCCGACCGTGCCCTGGCCCTGCTGTTCGTGGCCCCGCGCGACTGCGCGGCCGTGGATGTTCTTGTCTCGCTCTAAGCGGAAAGTCTGCGCCATGACCGTTTCCTCGCCGCCGGTTCCCCAGCTGCCCGATCCGACCGTCGTGGCGGAGGCCCTGACCACCCTGATGCAGAACGCCGCCGCAGCGGTCCGCACCACCATGGTCCAGGCGGCCACGCCCCAGGTTCTGCCGTATGATCCGACGACGCTGACGCGGGCGATGATCGACTTCAATACCGCCGTCTTGACCCGACCGTCTGCCCTGTTCGAGGCCCAGGCGAAGAACTGGAACGACTGGACCGCCCTCTGGCGCACCATGGGTGAGCGGGCCCTGGGCCGGGAGACCGCCCCTGTCGCGGCCCCCGCGAAGGGCGATCGACGCTTCGCCGATCCGGCCTGGAGCGACGAGCCCGTCTACGACTATCTGAAACAGGCCTATCTGCTGGCCGCGCGCCAGCTGCAGGAGTTCGTCGCCGTCGCCCCGGTCGATGACGCGACCCGGGCCCAGGTCGATTTCGCCAGCCGGCAGATGATGAATGCGCTGGCACCCACCAACTTCCCTCACACCAATCCGCAGGTCGCCCGCCGGACCATCGAGAGTGGAGGCCTGAGCCTGATGACCGGCCTGTCCAATCTGCTTGAGGACGTCGGCAAGGGGCAGGGGCTGGTCAGCCGCCGCGCGCCGAATGATTTCGAACTGGGCGTCAACGTCGCCGCCACCCCGGGTGCCGTTGTGTTCAGGAACGACCTGATGGAGCTGATCCAGTATGCGCCGACGACCGACACGGTCTATCGCCGCCCGCTGCTGTTCGTGCCGCCGCTGGTCAACAAATACTATCTCTTCGATCTGACGCCCAAGGCCAGCTATCTCAAATGGCTGGTGGATCAGGGGCACACCGTCTTCGTCATCTCCTGGGCCAATCCGGACGAGAGCCACGCCGACACGGGCATGGACGCCTATGTGAAGGACGGCGTCATCGCGGCCCTCGACGCGGTCGAGGCCGCGACGGGCGAGGCCGACGCCGATCTGGTGTCCTACTGCCTGGGCGGCACGCTCTCGGCCATGACGTTGGCCTATCTCGCACAGACCGGTCGCGCTGATCGCATAGCCTCGGCCACCCTGATCGCGACCCTGGTCGACTTCGGCGACATGGGCGAATGGTCGGTGTTCACGAGTGAAGACGATCTGAACGCCTTCGACCGCTATCTGGACGAGAAGGGCTATGTCGAGGCGCACGACCTGACCAAGCTGTTCTCGGCGGTGCGCGCCAACGATCTGATCTGGTCGTCGGTGGTGAACCACTATCTGCTCGGCGACGAGGTGCGCGCCTCCGACCTGTTGTGGTGGTTCGACGACGGTTCGCGCATCCCGGCGCGGATGCTCAAGGAATACGGCCGCCAGATCCTTCGTGGAAACCAGCTCAAGGACGGCGGGGTCCAGATCGACGGCGTCACCCTGGACCTCAAGGCCATTGAGACACCGGTGATGATCGTGGCTCTGAAGGACGACCATGTCTCGGCCTGGAAGAACACCTATGCCGGTCGCCACTTCTTCGGCGGACCGACGCGCTTCCTGCTGGGCGGCTCGGGCCACAATGCCGGGATGATCAATCCGCCGGCCGCCAACAAGCACGGCTACTGGACCAATGACGACGCTCCCGCTGACGCCGAGGCCTGGCTGGCCGGCGCGGGGCAGAAGCCCGGTTCGTGGTGGCCCGAGTGGCAGGGCTGGCTCGACGCGGCCGCGGCCGACGACAAGGTCAAGGCGCGCAAGGTCGGGTCAGGCAAGCTGAAGGCCGGCACCGCTGCTCCGGGCGACTACGTCCGGGTCCGGCACTAGGCCTTCGCGGCATCCCCCCTGGCCGCTGTCCGCAGCAGCAGGGCGGCGGCGTAGAGGACCACGACCACGACGGCCCAGCGCAAAGGCTCGATCGGCATTTCCTTGACCAGGAAGGCCGCGACCAGAACGGCGGGTATGCCGCCCAGCGCGATGCCGATGACGATCCGCAGGTCGATGCGCTCGGCGTTGATGTAGCGGAAACCGGTGGTCGGCATCAGGAAGGCGCAGGCGCTTGCCATGATCGGGAAGGCCAGGCGCGGGTCGAGGCCCAGCAGGCTGAGCATGATCAGGGCCGGGGCGTAGAGGCCGATCCCGAACGACATCAGCATGCCCATGATGAAATGGCCGGCGATAGCGATCCACATCAGGCGGGGCGCCAGCGCGGTGGCGGTCCCGCCGATGGGCATCAGGTCCAGATTGCTCATGGCATAGAGGGCTGCGGCGATCAGCAGGGCCACGCCGACTATCGCCTGCACCACCCGAACCGGGGCCCGGACCATCAGCGGTGCCCCGACCACGGCCCCGGCGACGGCTGCGATGATGCAGGAGACCAGCAGCATGGGGTCGACATGTACGCCCAGCAGCACGAGAAAGACCGCCGACTGCACCATGGTGGGCAGGGCGTGGCCGACATTCAGGGTCGCGGGGATGAAGCTGTCGGGCGTCATCTTGCGGAACCTCAGCCAGGCCGTAGTCGGGGCGAAGGAGCCGATGCCGAGGGTGTCGAAGAAATTGGCGACGGCACCGAGGATGACGGCCTCGGGTCGGGGTGTGCCGGTCCCGCGTTTGAGGGCAGCGCGCCCCAGCACGACGACGAAGACCGTCGCCAGCAGGGTCAGGGCCGTCAGCAGAATTGTCAGGACCAAGATCTTTCCCCCTTGTCGTTCGGGTTCCAACTGAGCACGATCGTATACGATACTCAATCCAGCGACGACGGAGCGGGCCATGGTCAGCGTGTCAGCAACGGTGCCCGCACCGATTGGCGTGGCCGAGCGACAGGGACGTCTGGCGGGGCTGAGGCGCGGGATGGAGGCGGCGGGGGTCGGGACCGTGCTGCTCGGCTCGACGTCGAGCCTGCGTTATTTCACCGGTATCGACTGGTACGCCTCCGAACGCCTGGTGGGGGCCATGGTCCATGCGTCGGGCGGACTCGACTACATCACGCCGCAGTTTGAGCTGGAGAAGATCGAGGGGCTGATCAGCCTGCCGGGTGAGGTCCTGACCTGGGAGGAAGACGAGAGCCCCTGGCGTCTGGTCGCCGACCGGATCGGGCCCGCCGGCCGGATGGCGGTCGATGAGCGGATGGCGCTGGCCATGTACCGCAGCCTGCGCGGCGAGATTGACGATGCCCGCCTCGCTGATGCCGGGCCGCTGATACATGCCCTGCGGAGCCGTAAATCGCCCGCCGAGATCGCCCTGATGTCCCACGCCAAAGCCATCACGATCGAGGTTCACCGGCGCGCCCGCCAAACGCTCCATGCCGGCCAGCGCGCCTCGGAGGTGATCCGCTTCATCGACGAGCAGCATCGTGCCCTGGGCGGATCGGGCAACTCCTTCTGCATCGTCTCCTTCGCCGAGGACACCTCCCTGCCGCACGGCGGGGAGGGCGACAGGGCGTTACAGTCCGGCGATGTGGTGCTGATCGACACCGGCACGCGGATCGACGGCTACAGCTCCGACATCACCCGCACCTATGTGTTCGGGGAGGCGACGCCCGAGGTTCGCCGCGTCTGGGAGGCCGAGAAGCGGGCCCAGGCCGCGGCTTTTGATGCCGCCCGGCCCGGACTTGCCTGCGAGGCCGTCGATGCAGCGGCCCGGCGGTCTTTGGAGGCGGATGGCTTCGGCCCTGGCTACAGCCGGCCCGGACTGCCGCACCGGACGGGCCACGGCATCGGTCTGGACATCCACGAGGGGCCCTATCTGGTGAAGGGCGATGCCACCCCGCTGGCGACGGGCATGTGTTTCTCCAACGAGCCGATGATCGTCGTACCGGGCCGGTTCGGTGTACGGCTGGAGGATCATTTCCACATGACCGACGCCGGGCCGCAGTGGTTCACCCGGCCCCAGCACAGTCTCGATGATCCGTTCGCCGACGTCCCGGCCTGGCCCGCCGGCTAGACCTCCGGCAACTGGGCGCGCAGGTCCGACAGGGTCGCGCGGATGTGGGCGCGGGCTTCGCGACGCACCGTTTCGGTCCGGCGCTCAAGCCAGGCCTGGAGCAGGATCCCGTGCTCGTGGCTGGCGCGGTCGAGGCGGCGGTGCTCGCCGAGATGCACCCGCACATAGCGTTCCGACAGGGCCAGCAGCCGGTCGACGGTCTCGATGGTGACATCACGACCGGAGGGACGAACCAGCGCCAGGTGGAATTCGCGGTTGCGCCGACCGACATCGGCCAACCCGTCGCGCAGTGCGGTGTCGAGCGCAGCCAGGGCGGCGCAGGCTGCGTCCCGGGCGGCCTGATCCGCGCCGAGAGCGCCGAGAACGCAGGCGTTCGGTTCGATGCGCAGACGAAGGTCGAAGACGTCTTCCGCGTCGGTGCGCGACAGCGGCCGGACGATGTAGCCGCGGTTGGGATGGGAGACGACCAGTCCCTCGCTCTCCAGCCGTGCCAGGGCCTCGCGCAGGGGGATCTTGCTGACCCCCAGTTCGAGCGCCAGGGCGTCCTGACGGATGGGGGTATCAGCCGCCAGACGTCCGGACAGGATCCGCTCCCGCGCCTCGGCAAGAACCTGATCCGGCAGCGGGCGCGGCGCGCGGGACGACATCCTCAGACGACCTGGAAGCCGTGGGCAAAGACGTCTTCGTCGTCGATCCAGATCTCGTTCAGGCCGGTGGCGATGGCCGAGCCCTCGACCGAGGGAATGATGGCGGGCCGGCCGCCGACCTCTGTCTCGGCTTCGACGCGACCGGTGAACCGGCTGCCGATATAGCTCTCGTGGACGAAGGCCTGGCCGACCGGCAGGCGGCCGGTGGCATGCAGATGTGCCAGCCGCGAGGAGGTGCCGGTGCCGCAGGGACTGCGGTCGATGGCCTTGTCGCCATAGAAGACGGCATTGCGCCCGTCTGCCCCCTCGCCCTTCGGTACGTCCGCCCAGAGCAGGTGGGAGACGCCGCGAATGGTCGGGTCGAGTGGATGCACCGGGGTGAAGGTTTCGCGCAGGAGCGAGCGGATCACCGGCGAAAGCTGGAGGATGCGCGCGGCCCCGAGGGCGTCCAGCCCGGGGTAGGGGCCCTGCGGCTCGATGATGGCATAGAAATTTCCGCCATAGGCCACATCGATCGTGAGAGGGCCGAAGTCCGGCACCTCGATCTCTATGCCCTGTTTGTCGAGCCAGGAGGCGACGTTGCGGATGCGCACGGAACGGACGCGAGCTCCGTCCTGCACATAGTCCAGTTCGATCGTGCCGGCCGGGACCTCCGCGATGACCCTGCCCGGTATGCGCGGGGTGATCAGTCCGTGCTCCAGCGCAAAGGTGATGATGCCGATGGTCCCGTGGCCGCACATCGGCAGACAGCCGCTGGTCTCGATGAACAGGATGCCGACATCGGCCTCCGGGGTCGTCGGCGGATAGAGGAAGCCGCCGCTCATCATGTCGTGTCCGCGGGGCTCGAAACAAAGGCCGGTCCGGATCCAGTCGTAGCGCGCCATGAAGTCCTGCCGCCGGGCGCTCATGCTGTCGCCGGTCAGCTCTGGCGCGCCTTCGATCACCAGCCGCACGGGATTGCCGGCGGTGTGACCGTCGATGCAGCGGAAGACGTGCCGGGCCATCCTAGAGGACCGGGCGGGTGGCGGCGGCCTTTTCGACCATGGCGATCACCTCGGCCCGGCGGGCACCGACCAGCGGATGGCGCGGGGGGCGGACGCGTTCGTGACCGCGTCCCATGACCTGTTCGGCGATCTTGATCGACTGGACCAGGTCATGATCAGCGTCGAGGTGCAGCAGGGGCATGAACCAGCGATAGATGGCCAGGGCGGTCTGCATGTCGCCGCGCTTGAAGGCATCCCACAGGGCCAGCGACTCCTTGGGAAAGGCATTGGTCAGGCCGGAGACCCAGCCCTTGGCGCCCAGCATCAGGCCTTCCAGCGCCACATCATCCAGCCCCGCGAACAGGACATAGCGGTCGCCGAACTCGTTCAGCAGGTCCGTGAACCGGCGGGTATCGGGGGCGCTCTCCTTGAGGGCGACGACATTGGGCAGGTCCGACAGGGCATGCAGGGCCTCGAAGCCGATGCTGACCCGATAGGCCGGCGGGTTGTTGTACAGCATGATCGGCAGGCCCGTGGACTCGGCCACAGTGCGGAAATGCGAGGCCAGTTCAGCCTGGGTCGGCACATAGACCATGGCCGGCAGGACCATCAGGCCGTCGGCACCGATGGCCTCGGCGTCGCGGGCGAAGGCCGCCGCGCGGCGGGTGTCCAGTTCGGCGACACCGGCGATAACCGGCACGCGCCCGGCCACGGTCTTCACGGTTGCGGCCAGCATGGCGCGCTTCTCGTCGGCGTCGAGCGAGTTGTTCTCTCCCACGGTGCCCATGACGATCAGGCCGTGCACGCCGTCCCGGATCAGCCCATCCTGCACCTCGGCGGTGGAGTCAAAATCGATCGAGAAATCCGCTGAGAACTGCGTAGTGGCGGCGGGGATTACGCCCTCCCAGGAAATCGACATCGGGTCCTCGCTTCCAGTGACTTAAGCCATTATCGTATACGATCCTGAGTTCGAGGCAACGGGAGTCCGATGCAGCCCAAGTCCTATCTCGTCATCGGTGGCGGCCTGGTCGGGGCCGCCTCGGCGCTGCGGCTGCAGGCAGCAGGTTTTGCCGTGACCCTGATCGACCCGGGCGATCCGCGCCGCGCGGCCTCGTTCGGCAACATTGGCCACATCGCCGCCGAACAGGTTTCGCCCCTGGCCTCGCGCGAGAGCCTGCGTACCTTTCCCGGCCGGCTGTTCGGTCTGGGAGGGCCGCTGGATTTCCGCTGGCGGGACGCCGGCCTCTGGGGGCCCTGGGCGCTGCGCTTCATCGCGGCCTCGGACCCCGGCCGGCACGCGCGCGGGCAGGCGGCCCTGACCAGCATTCTCGCCCATGCCCTGCCGGCCTGGCGCCGGTTGGCGGAATTCTCCGGCGCGCCCGGCGTCGTCGGGCCCGATGGCCACGCCATTGTCTGGATGACGGAGAGGGCCGCTGAAAAAGGCCTCCGGGGGTGGGAACGGTCGCCGACGGGGAGTGCGGGCTTCCGGCCGATGCAGGCCGCCGACCTCGCTCCCTATGCGGCGGTGATGGCGCGGGTACCGGTCGCCGGAATCCGCTTCTCCGGCACGGCTCAGGTCAGCGAGCCCCAGGCCGCGCGCAATGCCATCATGGCCGCCTTTTTGGCAGTCGGAGGCGAGGTGGTTCACGCCCGGGTCACCCGTCTTTCCGCCGGTTTGGTGATCGCGGCACATCTTGACGGCGGGGGTGTGCGAGAAGCGGACGGTGCCCTGGTCGCCGCCGGGGCCTGGGCGGGCCGGCTGATGCGCGATCTCGGCGTCGCGGCCCCGGTGATCGGCGAGCGCGGCTATTCGGTGCAGAGCGCCGAGCACGGTTGGGATGAGACCCTGCCTCCCACGGTGTTCGAGGAGCATTCGATGGTGGTGTCGCGCTTCACCAGCGGACTTCGTGCCTCCAGTTTTGTCGAGTTCGGCTCGCCCGACGCACCGGGCGATGCCCGCAAATGGCAGGCGCTCGAGCGAAGGCTCGCCGACCTCGGCATAGGCTTCTCCCCCCGGCCGGATCGGTGGGTGGGTCCGCGTCCGACCCTGCCCGACTATCTGCCCGCCATCGGCCAGCTGGAGCGCGATCCACGCATCCTCTACGCCTTCGGCCACCAGCATCTCGGCCTGACCATGGCCGCGATTACCGCAGAACTGTCGGCCGCGCTTGCCCAGGGGGCGGAGCCCGCGATCGATCTCTCGCCGTTCCGGATTGAGCGTTTCGGCACTGCCGAACGAGGGTGAAGCGCCGACCGGGTTCTGCCCGGCGGATTTGACGCGGTGTCGTTGGGCTCCGGGCAAACGAACTGTCACAAATTCCGGCGATAGGCCCCGCATCGGCAGGGAGCGGAATCATGCAGCGGCGGTCAGGGAAGTTTGTGTACGCGATGGGCTTGGCGGCGGCGATGTGTGGGTTTTCGGCCTGCGCCACCGCCACGACGGAAACCGGGCCGGTCGCCGCGTCTGAGCCCGCCACGGTTCGAGCGATGGTGGCTACGACGGCCGCTGCCCTGGGTCAGGTCAACAAGGCGGTGCTGCTGCAGGACGCCAGCGACCCCCCCGCCGGCCGCATTGTCGGCTCGGCCGGACTGGGGGGCCTGGAGGTCTATGACCTGGCCGGTCAGCGTCTGGGCTCAACGCCGGCGGGAGAGGCCGCCAGTCTCGATGTCCGGCAGGGCTTCGACCTCGCCGGGCGGTCCACAACCCTGATCGTCTCCACGGATGTCACCGACAACAGCCTGCGCTATTTCGCGATGAGCGGGGGCACCCTCAGCGAGGTCGGGGCCCGCTCTGTCCCGCTGGGTTTTGCGGTCGAGGGTGTCTGTTTTCTGCGCAACGCTTCGGACGGTGGTCTCTATGTGATCGCGGTCGGAGACGGCGGGGAGTTCGATCAGCAGCTGGTTTTCATCAATGACCAGGGCCGGGTCGACAGCCGGCAGAGCCGTCGTCTGGGTCTTCCCTCGCCGGCCGAGCATTGTGTCGCCGACGACGCGACGGGCCAGGTCTACGTGTCCGAACAGGCGGTCGGCATCTGGCGATTCAACGGCGACCCCGAGACCGACGCGACACCTGTCCTGATCGATGCCCCCCGTCTGGGCCGGATTTCGGAAGAGGTGGGCGGGGTGGCGCTGTATGACGGCGGTGCCGGAGCCCGCTATCTGATCGCGTCCGATGCCTCGGGCGGTCGCCTCTATGCCTATGACCGCGACGCCGATGATGCCTGGATCGGAATGGCCCGGATCGCCGCACCGTCCGGTGCCCTGGTCGGTGAACCCGGCGGCCTGTTTGCGACTGGCACGGCCATGGGGCCTGGCCTGCCGGCCGGCGGTTTGCTGGCGGCCGACGAGGATGCGGAAACCGGGGCCGACTACAAACTGGTCTCCATCACCGAACTGGCCGGGCCGCTGAACCTGCGGGCCGGGGCGCCGCGCGGGTCGGCGGCCCCCGCCCTTGCTCCGGTCCCGACAGTTGTCGCGACGTTTGAGACCGTGCCGGTGCTGAGCCATGGCGATGCCGCCGATGATCCCGCGATCTGGGCCAATCCGGTCGATCCTGCGGCCAGTCTGGTGGTGGCCACCGACAAGAAGTCGGGCCTCTATCTCTACGACATGCAGGGGCGGGTGGTTCAGCATCTGCCGGACGGCAAGATGAACAATGTCGACCTGAGGACCGGTTTCATGCTGGGCGGAGAGCCGATCGTTCTGGTCGCCGCCAGCGACCGGACCCGCAAGTCGATCGCCCTCTATCGTCTGGACACAGTGAATCGTCAGCTCGTCGATATCGCGGATGGCCTGCAGCCGACAGGCCAGGGCGACCCCTACGGCCTGTGCCTGTATCGCAGCCCGCGGTCCGGCAAGTCCTTTGTCTTCATCAACGACAGCAATGGCGAGAAGCGGCAGTGGGAACTGATCGACGCTGGCAACGGGCGGGTGCGGGCCGAACGGGTGCGCGACTTTGCCTTCGAGTCGCAGGTCGAAGGCTGTGTGGCGGATGACGAGACCGGCGTCCTGTTCGTCAATGAGGAAGATGTTGGCCTGTGGCGCCTGGGTGCCGAGCCGGACGGCGGGAACGCCATGATCGCGGTGGACCGGGTCGACACCAACCCGGCCATCAAGGACGATATGGAGGGCATTGGCCTCTATGACCTGGGCGGCGGTCGCGGCTATCTGATCGCTTCAAGCCAGGGCAACAACACCTATGCCGTCTATCGGCGGGAGGGTGACCAGGCCTATCTGGGATCGTTCGCCGTGGTCGCTGATGCGCGTTCAGGCATCGACGGCGTCTCCGAAACGGATGGTCTTGAGGTCACCAGCGCCAATCTGGGGCCCGGGTTCGAACACGGTGCCATGATCGCCCAGGACGGGCGGAACGTGCTTCCGGGCGAGCTTCAGAATTACAAATACATCCCCTGGAGCAGCATCGCCCGGGCGCTCGACCTGGAGGTTCGCTGAGTCGCCCGGCTCGGGCGACTTCCTGCGCTGGCAGGGCCACGGTTCGGATTGGCCGGAAAAAATGCTGCGAGTGCGAATTGCTGTAAATGATCGTCAATCGTCACGATCATGCATTTGATGAACAAAAAATAGAAAACTATGCCCTATAAACGGGCATAAGATGAGCGCGCTGCAAGAATATGGCGGATTGCTCATTGATGCCCCTTGCGCACTTCGCAATTGCGGTAAAGATTTCGCAAATGCGTAATGAGCGCTTGGGGGATCAGATGACACGACTTCGGATCGGACTTGCGGGCGTTTTCGTCCTTCTGCTTTGCGGGGTAGCCGGAACGGCTTCTGCGGCTGCGGCCGCCGCGCCTGAACCGGCGCTTCTTGCTCACCAGGCAACGCTGGCGCTCGATGGGGCCGCGACCGCCTGGATCCTGACGTCTACGGCGCTCGTCCTGCTGATGACCCTGCCGGGGTTGGCGCTTTTCTACGGTGGCATGGTCAGACGCAAGAACGTCATCGCCACCATCACACAGTCGCTCGGTGTGGCTTCGGTGGTCACCCTGGCCTGGTTCATCGCCGGCTACAGCCTTTCATTCGGGGTGGGCCAGCCGATCGCCGGCTATTCCGGCGATGAGGTGCAAAGCGTGATCGGCTCGTTCCAGTCCCTGTTCCTCAACGGGGTCACGCCGTCGACCGCGCACAGTCTTGCGCCCGGCCTGCCCGAGTATCTCTGGATCGCCTACCAGCTGACCTTCGCCATTATAACGCCGGCGCTGATCGCGGGGGCCTTCGCCGAGCGGATCAAATACTCGGGCCTGCTGCTGTTCACGGGCCTGTGGACCCTGCTGGTCTATGCCCCCATCTGTCACTGGGTCTGGGGCGGTGGCTTCCTTGGTTCTGCGGGCGTGCTGGACTTCGCTGGCGGCGCCGTGGTGCACGTCAATGCGGGAGTGGCCGGCCTGGTCTGCGCCATCTTCCTCGGTGCCCGGAAGGGCTACGGCAAGGAGAGCATCGTCGCCCACAATCCGGTGCTGACGATGATCGGCGCCTCCCTTCTGCTGGTCGGATGGATCGGCTTCAATGCGGGCTCGGCCTGGACGGCGGACTCGATTGCCTCCGTCGCCCTGCTGAACACCATCCTCGCCGCCATGGCCGGGTCGCTGACCTGGAAGATCGTCGAGGTCATGGAGAAGAAGAAGCCGTCGCTGATCGGCGTGCTCTCCGGCCTGATCGCCGGGCTTGTGGCCATCACTCCGGCGGCGGGACTCGTCGACCCGCGAGGCGCCGTGATCATCGGCCTGGCTTCAGGTCCGGTCTGCTACGCCGCCTCAGTCTGGATCAAGAAGCTGCTGCGTTACGATGACAGCCTCGACGCCTTCGGCATTCACGGCGCGGGCGGCATTCTTGGAGCCGTCCTGACCGGCGTGTTCGCCTCCGCCGCTGTCAACGGGGTCGCCGAGGGTGCGACGGTCGCCAAACAGATCTGGGGCCTCGGCGTCACCATCGGCTGGAGCGCTGTGGTGACCTTCCTGATCCTGATCGTCTGCAAATTCACCACTGGCCTGCGGGTGACCGAGAGCCAGGAAGACGACGGCCTCGACGGCCATCTGCATGGCGAGGTGATGGAAGGCGTCTGACCACCATCCGCCGGCGACGCGGAGCCTCCCCTCCGCGTCGCCAACCAGTCTGCGTGCGTCTCGAACATCAACGACAACAAGGGGATATGAGCATGAAAACCATTTTTGCCTGCGCCGCCGCCATGGCCGTGCTGCTGACCGCCTCGGCCGTTTCGGCCCAGGAGACGCCGGAGATCGCCTGGAATCTCGGCGCGACCAGCGACTATGTCTTCCGCGGCTACAGCCAGACCAGTGAAGACCCCGCCATCTTCGGCGGCGTGGACCTGACCGTCGGCAGCTTCTACGCCGGTGCCTGGGCCTCCAATGTCGACTTCGGCGACAGCACCGATGCTGAAATCGATCTCTACGGAGGCTATCGCAGCGAGGTATCCGGCTTCGCCGTTGATGTCGGCGTCGTAGGCTACCTCTATACCTCGCAACCCGGCGCTGCGGACTATGACTACGCCGAACTGAAGGCGGCCGCCTCCCGCGCCTTCGGACCGGTCACACTGGGCGCTTCGGTATACTGGTCGCCGGACTTCTTCGGAGCCGATGACGAGGCCACCTATGTCGAGGCCAATGCCTCGTTCTCGCCGGCCGCCCAGTGGACGGTGTCGGGGGCCTTCGGACATCAATCGCTCGACGTCAACGACGACTATGCGACCTGGAACGCCGGCGTGGCCTATGCCGTCACAGACAATGTCGCCATCGATCTTCGTTATCACGACACCGACGTGGACGGGCCGCTGTCTGATGACCGGGCGGTCGCGACGCTGAAATTCCTGTTCTGATATCTGCGTCGCACAAGATGAACTGGTCGGACGTTGCTTTCAGGCGCGTCCGGCCGGTTTGTTTTTCCAACATTGGTGGCTTGAAGCGCACGGTTTGCACGTAAGTTGCTGAGTCGCCTGACCGACCCTAAGCATTGTGCGGTAGCGAAAGGATCGAAGTGGCGTCGTCAAACCAGACATTTGTGGTCGTGCCGAGGACGGCACCGGCCAAGGCACCGGCGACGGAGCGCGTGCGTGATTTCGCCGAGATCTATGCCGACTTCGGCCCCGTAGCGGGGTCGAGCCAGTCGAGCCGCTGTGCCCAGTGCGGGGTGCCCTTCTGTCAGACCGGCTGTCCGCTTCAGAACAACATCCCCGACTGGTTGAAGCTCGCCGCCGAAGGGCGCGCCGAAGAGGCCTGGCGACAGTCCGAGGCGACCTCCACCATGCCGGAAATCTGCGGCCGCATCTGTCCCCAGGACCGGTTGTGCGAGGGGGCCTGCACGCTCGAGCAGTCGGGCTGGGAGACGGTGACCATCGGCGCAGTCGAACGCTGGCTTGGGGATATGGCATTCGAGAACGGCTGGATCGCACCCATCCGGCCGCGGGTCGAGCGCGGCCAGTCCGTCGGCATCGTCGGTGCCGGACCCGCAGGGATGGCTGCGGCCGACCGGCTGCGGGCATCCGGGTATGCAGTGACCCTCTACGACCGGCAAGACCGGGCGGGCGGCCTGCTGATGTACGGCATTCCGGGGTTCAAGCTGGAAAAGCCCGTGGTGCAGCGACGGCTCGACCGGCTGGCCGAGGCCGGCGTGGAGTTCCGGCTGGGGGTCGATGTCGGCGGGAGCCTGCCGTTCACGGCCGTCCGGGCCGCGCATGATGCGGTTCTGGTGGCCACGGGGGTCTATCAGGCGCGGCGGCTGACGGCACCGGGCTGCGGCTCGACCGGGGTGATTGCAGCCCTGGACTATCTGATCGCCTCCAACCGCAAGGGACTGGGCGATGCGGTCCCGGCGTTCGACAGCGGTGCGCTGGACGCGGCGGGCAAGCGGGTGGTGGTGATCGGCGGGGGCGACACGGCCATGGACTGTGTGCGCACGGCGGTCCGTCAGGGCGCGACTTCGGTCATCTGTCTGTACCGTCGCGATCGCAACAACATGCCGGGCAGCGCGCGTGAGGTCGCCAATGCCGAGGAGGAAGGCGTGGTCTTCGAATGGCTGGCCACGCCGCGTGCGGTGCTGGGCGAGGCTGATCGGGTGACCGGCGTTCGGGCGCAGCGGATGGCCCTGACGGGTCAGTCATCCGACGGTCGCTGGAGTGTCGAGCCGGTTCCGGGCGGCGAGTTCGATCTGGCGGCCGATCTGGTGATCGAGGCCCTGGGCTTCGAGCCTGAGGATATACCGGGCGCGTTCGCGGAACCCGACCTGGCCCTGACCGACTGGCGGACGATCCGCACCGCCGGTCACACCAAGGCCACGACGCTGGAGGGTGTCTTTGCTGCGGGAGACATTGTGCGCGGAGCCTCACTGGTGGTCTGGGCCGTCAAGGACGGACAGGATGCCGCTGCTGAAATCGAAGCCTGGCTGTCCAGTCGGGCGAGGGCGGCCGCATGACCTTCGACCCGGAACACTATGCGCGCGAGCGCCAGCGGCTGATCGACGGCCACGCCTATGACCCAGCATCAGAGCGGGACGCCTGCGGCGTGGGTCTGGTGGCCGCCATCGACGGAAAGCCGCGGCGCGAGGTGATCGATCTGGCGCTCAAGGCGCTGAAGGCGATCTGGCACCGTGGCGCGGTCGATGCGGACGGCAAGTCGGGCGACGGGGCCGGAATCCTGATCGGGTTGCCGCGCGCCTTCTTCGAGGCCCAGGTGCGCGATGCCGGGCATGAGCCCCGGCCCGGGCCGATCGCCGTCGGGATGATCTTCCTGCCGCGTGTCGACCTTGCAGCACAGGAGCGGGCACGCACGATCGTCGAACGCGAAGTCATGGCGGGCGGGTTCTGGCTGTACGGCTGGCGTCAGGTTCCGACCCATGCGCTGGTTCTGGGCCAGAGGGCGGCTGCGACCCGGCCCGAGATTGAGCAGATCATGCTCAGCGCGCCGCACGGTCTGGACGGCGAGGCCCTGGAGCGGGCGCTGTATCTTCTACGTCGCCGGATCGAGGCGCGGGCGACGGCCTCGGGCCTGCAGCATTTCTACATCTGCTCCCTGTCGGCGCGGTCAGTCATCTACAAGGGGATGATGCTGGCCCAGGCGCTGGCGGACTTCTATCCGGACCTGAACGACCCGCAGGTCGAGGCAAATGTCGCCCTGTTCCACCAGCGCTATTCGACCAACACCTTCCCGGAGTGGCGGCTGGCCCAGCCGTTCCGGATGCTGGCCCACAACGGCGAGATCAACACCCTGCGCGGCAATGCCGGCTGGATGCGTAGCCACGAAATCCGCATGACGGCCGAGGCCTTCGGCGCGGACGACGGTATCGTCAAGCCGGTGATCCAGGCTGGCGGCTCCGACTCGGCGGCGCTGGACAATGTGTTCGAGGTGCTGGTCCGTGCCGGTCGACCGGCCCCGATGGTTAAGGCCCTGCTGATGCCCGAGGCCCCCATTGAGGGCGTGATCTCGGATGAGCACCGCGCCCTCTATGCCTATTGCAACGCCGTGATGGAGCCATGGGACGGGCCCGCTGCCGTCTGTGCCACCGATGGCCGTTGGGTCGTGGCGGGCAAGGACCGCAACGGTCTGCGCCCGCTCAGGGTGGCCGAGACCATCGACGGCCTGCTGATCTGTGGCTCCGAGGTCGGCATGACCGGGATCGCCGACGACCGCATCAAGCGACGCCTGCACATCGGCGGCGGGCGGATGATCTCGGTCGATCTGGAGGCGGGCGTTCTCTACGACGAGACCCAGACGGTAGACCAGCTGGCGACGGCGTTGCCGTATCGCCAGTGGCTGTCGAACATGATCGAGCTGGAGCCGCTCGTCGGTCCGGGTCCCGAACCGCGCCGTCTTTCGGGCGAGGCCCTGACCCGGTTCCAGGCTGCGGTCGGCTGGACCCAGGAAGACATCGACACCCTGCTGGATCCCATGGCCGGGGAGGGCAAGGAGGCCGTCGCCTCCATGGGCGATGACGCGCCACCGGCTGTGCTGTCGGATCAGGACCGGCCCTTCGCCCACTATTTCCGCCAGGCCTTCGCCCAGGTCACCAATCCGCCGATTGATCCGCTGCGTGAGGCCGGGGCGATGAGTCTGCGGACCCGGTTCAAGAACCTCGGCAACATCCTCGCCCAGGACGAGACCCAGACGAAGGTGTTCGTGCTCGACAGCCCGGTGCTGACCACCGGCATGTACGACCGCATGCTGGATGTGGTCGGGGCGGGTGCAACCACAGTCATCGACTGCACCTTCCCGGCGGGAAGTGGCTCGCTGAAACAGGCGCTGGACCGCATCCGGGACGAGGCTGTGGCGGCGGCGCGCGACGGGGCGGGGCTGATCGTCCTGACCGACGAACGGATGGGCGAGGGGCGACCGCTGATCCCCATGATCCTGGCCACCGCGGCCGTGCATGGCCGGCTGGTGGACGAAGGTCTGCGGACCTTCTGCTCGCTGGTTGTGCGCGCGGCCGAGGCGATCGACGCCCATGCCTTTGCGGTCCTGGTCGGTGTCGGGGCCACGGCGGTCAACGGCTGGCTGGCCCAGGAGACCTTTCTCGAGCGGCTGGAGGGCGGGCGCTATCCGGGGCTGACGCTGCGCGCCGCCTGTCTGAACCACAAGGCCGCCGTCGAGGCCGGCCTGATGAAGATCCTCGCCAAGAAGGGCATCTCGGTCATTTCCGCCTATCGCGGGGCCCGCGAGTTCGAGGCCCTGGGGCTGTCACGCGCCCTGGTGGCGGAGTTCTTTCCCGGCATGACCTCGCGCATTTCGGGCATTGGCCTGGCCGGGATCGAGGCCCAGGTCATCCGCAAGACGGCACGCGGCTTCGAGACCTGGCACCCTTCGCTGCGCATCGGCGGCTCGCACCGCATCCGGGCAGGCGAGGAAACCCACGGCTGGGATGCTGAGTTGATCCACCGGCTTCAGGACGCCACCACGCGCGGCGACTACGGGCGGTTCAAGGCCTACAGCCGCCGGGTGCGGGAACTGCCCTCTACGGCCCTGCGCGACCTGCTCGACTTCCGCCAGGCCAGCCCGGTTGCGGTGGACCAGGTGGAGAGCGTGCACGACATCAGCCGCCGGTTCGTCACGCCCGGGATGTCCCTCGGGGCGTTGTCGCCGGAGGCGCACGAGACTCTGAACATTGCCATGAACCGGATCGGGGCCCGGTCGGTTTCCGGCGAGGGCGGCGAAGACCCGGATCGCTATCAGCCGCGTCCCAATGGCGACAATGCCAACAGCGCGGTCAAGCAGATCGCTTCGGGCCGGTTCGGCGTGACGGCCGAATATCTGAACCAGTGCCGCGAGATCGAGATCAAGGTGGCGCAAGGGGCCAAGCCCGGCGAGGGCGGGCAACTGCCGGGGTTCAAGGTCACTGAATTCATCGCCCGTATGCGCCATTCGACGCCGGGCGTCGGCCTGATCAGCCCACCGCCGCATCACGATGTCTATTCGATCGAGGATCTGGCCCAGCTGATCTACGACCTGAAACAGGTCAATCCGGACGCGCGGGTGACGGTCAAGCTGGTGTCCCATTCGGGCATCGGCGCGGTTGCTGCGGGCGTCGCCAAGGCCAAGGCCGATGTGATCCTGATCGCCGGCCATAACGGGGGCACGGGAGCCTCGGCCCTCGGCTCGATCAAACACGCCGGCATGCCCTGGGAACTGGGCCTGTCCGAAGCGCATCAGGTGCTTAGCCTGAATGGCCTGCGCGGTCATGTGCGACTGCGCACCGACGGCGGTTTGCGTACGGGACGCGACATCGTCATTGCCGCCATCCTGGGCGCGGAGGAGTTCGGCATCGGCACGGCCAGCCTGATCGCGGTCGGCTGTCTGATGGTTCGTCAGTGCCATTCCAACACCTGTCCGGTCGGGGTCTGCGTCCAGGACGAACGGCTGCGCGCCATGTTCACCGGCACGCCCGACAAGGTCGTCAATCTGTTCACCTTCATCGCCGAGGAGACGCGTGAGGTGCTGGCCTCCCTTGGGTTGCGATCCCTGCATGAGGCGGTCGGCCGGACCGATCTGCTGCGCCAGGTGTCGCGCGGCGACGCCCATCTGGACGATCTCGACCTCAACCCACTTCTGGTCCGGGTCGGAGAGGGTGAAGCCCGCTCGGCCGAAGCTCCCTACAATGCCGTGCCGGATACACTGGACGCCCGCATTGTCGAGGACGCCGCCCGCTTCCTCGATGGGCGTGAGAAGATGTCCCTGACCTATGCGGTGACGAACACCCAGCGGGCCATCGGGGCGCGCATCTCCTCGCACATTGTGCGCCGCTACGGCTCGACCCTGCCGGCCGGCCATCTGACGCTCAAGCTGCGGGGCGCGGCCGGTCAGTCCCTGGCCGCCTGGGGCATGACCGGCCTGCGCGTCGAGCTGGACGGTGAGGCCAATGACTATGTCGGCAAGGGGCTGTCGGGTGCCGAGATCATCGTGCGGCCGACATCATGGGCCGCCGGTGAGGCGTTGATCGGAAACACCTGCCTGTACGGTGCCAGCTCCGGTGCCCTGTTCGCGGCGGGTGCCGCGGGCGAGCGGTTCGCCGTCCGCAACTCGGGCGCAACGGCGGTGGTCGAGGGCTGTGGTGCACACGGCTGCGAATACATGACCGGCGGAACCGTGGTGATCCTGGGCACGACGGGCTGGAATTTCGGGGCCGGGATGTCGGGCGGTGAGGCGTTCGTGCTCGATCCGGCCGGTGATGCCGGGGCACGCTTCAATGCCGACTCGGTCATCGGCGGTGCCGTCATCGGTGATGCGGCGGAACGGCTGAAGGGTCTCGTGACCCGACATGCAGCGGAAACGGGCTCGCCCCTGGCGCGGTGGCTCATCGAGACCTGGCCAGACGCTGTCACCCGGTTCCGGCAGGTCCTGCCGGTGACAGAGGGAGGGGCGGCCGAGAAGGCGCGGCGCGCTTGACCGGCCATACCGTCCGGGGCCGGATGCTGACGGAAGGCTGAAGTCGCCGATGTGTCCTGGGGCTAGCGGTTGCGGTGGCTGGCCGGATTGAGGCCGTGCCGGGCCATCTTGTCGTACAGGGTCTTGCGGGGAATCCTGAGTTCAGCCGTGACCTGGCGGATGTCGCCGCGGTGCCGCGTCAGGGCTTCCCGGATCAGCTCGGCCTCATAGGCCTGGACGCGGGATACCAGCCCGTCCTCGGACAGGGAGTCCGGGGCAAGCGGTGCCAGACCGACCGCCACCTGGCTGGCGTAGTTCGCCAGCTCCCGCAGGTTGCCGGGCCAGTCGTGCTCCAGCAGGCGTCGTCGGATCGCATGATCTATGGGGGGCGTTTCGCGGTTCAGCCGGCCTGCCGCGCGACCCAGAAAGCGCGCGAAGAGCAGGGGCACGTCATCCCGGCGCTCGCGCAGGGGCGGCGTCCGCAGGCGGACGACGTTGAGCCGGTAGTAGAGATCCTCGCGCAGACGCCCGCCCGCCACGGCCTCGACCGGGTCCCCCTTGGTCGCCGCGAGGATGCGCAGGTCCAGCGCATGTGGCTCCATTGCCCCGACGGGATGAACCTCGCGTTCCTCCAGCACCCGCAGCAGCAGCAACTGGGCGGCGCGTGGGGCCAGATCGATCTCATCCAGGAACAAGGTGCCCTGATGTGACTGTTCGACCTGTCCCTGGCGTCGCCGGAAGGTGCCCGAGGGGCCGACGGCGTCGCCCATAAGCAGGCTTTCCAGCCCGCTCTCCGGCAGGGCGGCGCAGGAGACCGCCACGAAGGGACGCAGTCGCCGTCGTCCAGCATTGTGGATAGCGCGCGCGACAGCCTCCTTGCCGGAGCCGGTTTCACCCTCGATGAGCACGTCCACCCCGGCGTCCGCCAGCCTGTGGATCGCGGCCCGGAGCGCCTCGACAGACCGGCTGGAACCACTGAGCGGGATCGAACCCTCGTCGTCGGCGGCCTGGGCGGCGAGGCGGCGGTTATCCAGCACCAGGGCGCGCTTCTCGAGCGCCCGGCCGAGCGTCCCGATCAGCCGTTCCGGCGCAAAGGGTTTGGCCAGGAAATCATAGGCCCCGCGCTTCATCGAATCGACGGCTTCGGCAATGTCGCCATGGCCGGTCATCATCACCACCGGCAGGTCCGGATCGAGACCATTGAGGCGTTCGACGAGCTGCCGGCCGTCCATGCCCGGCATGCGCAGGTCGGTGACGACCACGCCCTCGAACCGCTCATTCACCACCTTGAGCGCGGCCTCCGCCGAGGCAAAGGCGGCGACGCCCAGCCCGTCCAATTCCAGCCGCTCCGCCAGGGCCTGACGGAAGGCGTCGTCGTCGTCGATCAGCGCGACGCGGTTCAGGACCTGAAAACTCATGACGCCTTCGCCAGACGGATCGCGAACCGCGCGCCGGTGGCGGAAGGTTCGAGCGACAGTTCACCGCCGAAGGCCGCGACGATATCCCGGCTGATGACCAGACCGAGACCCAGGCCGTCGGGCTTGTCCGTCGTGAACGGGGTAAACAGCCGGTCTCGGACGGTCGGTGCGACCCCGGGGCCGTTGTCGGTAACCCGGATGGTGACATGCTTGCCCTTGACCTCGACCCCCAGGGAGACAACGGGATCCGCGACCCCGTCCAGGGCCTCGACCGCGTTCTGGAGCAGGTTCAGAACCACCTGCTCCAGTCGGTTACGCTCGGCGCGGACCGCAAGGCCAGCAGCGGCGCGGCGTCGTTCGAGGACGATACCCTTCTCCCTCAGACGTCCGGCCACCAGCAACAGCGCACCGTCGATGGCACCGTCGACACCCACGGCCAGGGTCTCTGACCGCGTCTTGCGCGAAAAGGCTCGGAGTTCATCGGTGATGACCCCGACCCGTTCGGTCAGCCGGTCGATATTGGCGAGCGATCGAAGCGCACCGACGCTGTCGTCGCGCTGCAGCTGTACCGCAGCACTGTCGGCGTGGGTGCGGATCGCCGCGATGGGCTGGTTGATCTCATGCGCCACCCCGGCGGCAATCTGGCCCAGGGTGGCCAGTTTGTTGGCCTGGATCAGTTCGTCCTGGAGGTCATGACGAACGGTCTCGAGTCGCCGCCGTTCCTCGATCTCGTGGCTCAACTGATCATTGGTGGATCGCAGTTCGGCGGTCCGCAGGTCGATCTGCCGCTCGAGTTCGATGCGGGCCTGTTCGGCCTCGGTCGCCCGGGCCCTCGCGCGCTGGCGGCGCCGCAGCAGGATTCCGGTCAGGGCGGCCAGCAGGGCCACGGTCAGGGCCCCGAGCCAGCGGGCAAGGGCGACCGCGCGCGATATGGCCTCGCCGGACGGAGCGAGCAGGTTCAGTTGCCAGCCGGTGTCGGGAATGGGGTCGGAGGCGACCGCATACATCCCGGCCGGAATGTCCGACGAAACCCGCACCAGTGCGGTGCCGTCGGTGTCAAAGGGGAGGGGAGCCGGAATGGTCGAGCCCGCCGTCTGGGTCGCTGCCAGCCGCTGCCGCAGATCGGCCGACAGCGGTCGCGCCGTGCGGAATCGCCAGGCCGGCACCGTGGTGATCACCACCACACCGTCGGCGTCTGTGACATAGGTCGGTTCGCCCGAGGCACGCCAGTCAGCCTCGAGGGCATCGAACTCGACCTTGGCCACGATCACCCCGAGGGGGCGACCGGACCGGTCGTCGACCCGCCGCGACAGATAGAGGCCGGGCCTCCCGCTGACGGTGCCGAGGGCGAAGAAGGCCGCCTGGCCGTTTCGCATCGCGTCGAAATAATAGGGGCGGAACCGGTAGCTGGACCCAACGAAACTGGTCGGCAGACGCCAGTTGCTGGCTGCGAGGGTGCGTCCATCGGCATCGAGCGCATAAATTGCGGCTGCGCGAACATCCTTCGCGAGGAACTCGAACTTCCGGTTCAGAAGCGCGGCCTTGGACGGATCCGGCCGGCTCAGCAGGGCCGCGAGATCGGGGTCCTGGGCCAGTACCATGGGCAGGGATCTGTGCCGTTCCAGTTCGCTGCGCAGCACGGCGGCATGGAGCGCGCTCGCGGTTGCCGCCTGCCGCTCTGCGGACTCCCTTGCGTCTCGCCTTGCGAGCTCGCCGCTCGTCAGGACGACCCCTATCGCGACCAGAATCCAGACAGCGCCGAACAGTCGCCACTGGGTCAGGGAAGAGGCCGCACCGAGCATCCAACGACTATGCGGAAATGCGCACAAAAGTCCAACAGGTGTGTGCGGATTATCGCACAAATTAGCAGGAAATCAGAAGAGCAGTCTGAAATAATCCTTCCTGTTCAAGGCGCAATGTCGGCTAGGGCGATGTCTTGTCCTGCTCTTCAGGGTGTCGATACTAGACGTGATCGCGCCAGTCAGAGCGTGGCATTGACCGGAGTCCGGCAGGGACCCCAGGGGAGGTCGTTTGTATCATCCAGCCGCCACCGGCGAAGCGCCCGTCGCGCGCCGACCCTTCTATCGCAGCCTGTATTTCATCGTTCTGCTGGCGATCGTGGCGGGCGGGACGGTCGGTCATTTCTGGCCCGACTTCGGCGAGAGCCTGAAGCCGCTGGGCGACGCCTTCATCAAGCTGGTCAAGATGATCATCGCCCCGGTGATCTTTCTGACGATTGCCACCGGCATCGCCGGTATGCGCGATCTGGGCAAGGTCGGCCGGGTGGCGGCCAAGGCCTTTGCCTATTTCTTCTTCTTCTCGACCCTTGCCCTGATCATCGGCCTCGTCATCGCCAATGTGGTCCAGCCGGGCCGCGGGCTGAACATCGACCCCGCGTCGCTGAACGCAGGGGCGGTATCGCAGTACACCGCAGCGGCCCATGACACGACTATCGTCGGCTTCCTGATGGGCATCATCCCGACCACGCTGGTCAGCGCCTTCTCCGAGGGAAACATCCTGCAGACCCTGTTCGTGGCCATCCTGTTCGGGATTGCCATGGCTATGGTCGGAGATGCCGCGGCACCGGTGCACCGCGCGCTCGACGCCCTGAGCCAGATCATGTTCAAGCTGGTCGCGATCCTGATGAAGGCGGCCCCCGTCGGGGCCTTCGGCGCATTTGCCTTCACGATCGGTGCTTACGGCATCGGGGCGATCGCCAACCTCGCCGCCCTGATCGCGACCTTCTACCTGACGTCCTTCGTCTTTGTGATCGGGGTGCTGGGCGCGGTCTGCTGGGCCAGCGGCTTCTCCATCTTCAAGCTGATTTCCTACCTCAAGGAAGAGATGCTGCTGGTGCTCGGCACCTCTTCGTCAGAGGCGGCGCTGCCGAGCCTTATGCAGAAGCTGGAGCGCGCGGGGGCCAAGCGGTCCGTGGTCGGCCTCGTCGTCCCGACGGGCTATTCCTTCAACCTGGACGGCACCAACATCTATATGACCATGGCGGCCCTGTTCATTGCCCAGGCGATGAACATCGAGCTGAGCCTGCAGGACCAGATCCTGCTCCTGCTTGTGGCGATGCTCAGTTCCAAGGGGGCCGCCGGCATTACCGGCGCGGGCTTCATCACCCTGGCAGCGACCCTCGCCGTGGTGCCTTCCGTGCCGATTGCCGGGATGGCGCTGATCCTCGGCATTGATCGCTTCATGAGTGAGTGCCGGGCGCTGACCAATTTCGTGGGCAATGCGGTCGCGACCCTGGTCGTCGCCCGCTGGGAAGGGGAACTCGACCAGGCGGCGCTGCACTCCGCGCTCGGGTCCGGACCCAAGGCATTGGCTGCACCGCCGGATCCGGCGGCGGGCCCGGGTGATCGAGACGTCGTAACGGCCGACTGAGATCGGTCGACACAACAAGGGGAGGACAAGACATGAGAAACATCCATAAGACCACGCTACTCGGCGGTGCCGCCGGTCTGGCGATCCTGGCATCGGCTTCGGGGGCCTGGGCGCAATCTGCGCCGGCGGTGCCTGCTGGCGATCCGGAGGCGACCAGCAGCCTCGACGACGTCGTCGTCGTCGGCTCCAACATCCGGGGCGCGAAGGTCAACACGGCCCTGCCGGTGGTGGTCGTCAGCGAAGAGCAGATCACGGCGACGGGTGCCGTCAGCGGCGACGACCTGTTTCGCTCCGTCCCGCAGATGGGCGATGTTCTTTTCAGCGCGGCCAACAACCCCCAGACCTCGAACGCGGCGCGCGGCGACGTCAATTCGGTGAACCTCCGGTCGCTCGGCGTCGGCAATACCCTGGTGCTGCTGAACGGACGCCGGATCATAACCCACCCTACCAGCCAGGGCACGTCGGACACCGGCACCGTCCCGGTTCTGAGCTACAACTCCAATGCCATTCCGGTCGCCGGGACCGGCCGACTGGAAGTCCTGCTCGACGGCGCTGGGGCGATCTACGGAGCCGACGCGGTCGCGGGCGTGGTCAATACGGTGTTGCGCAGCAATTTCGACGGAATGCGGATTTCGACCCAGTACGGTGGGGCCGAAGGGACCAATCTGACCGAGTTCACCACCAACATCTTTGCCGGCCGCAATTTCGCGCGCGGCAACATCTCGGGCTTCCTCGACTATACGGACCGCTCTGCCCTTTTGGCCGAGGACCAGCCCTATACGGCCACGTCAAACCTGCGCAGCCTGTTTGCCAATCAGCCCGGTTTCGAGACCAGCCTTGATCCGGACGGCCGCGCGACGCGGGGGCCCTGGGCCAACCTCCAGGCCCGTACCAGCGTCACCATCCGGCGGGGCACCACGGCCCTGACCACCTCGGCCGGCTCATTTCACATCCAGCCGACGAGCTTCGGCTGCGCCGCGCCGATCGCGACCGACATCTGTATCGCGTCCGGTTTCATCAGCTCGAGCGGCGTGCAGCGTGACCTGCGCTACGACACCCAGACCGGCACGACGGTGACGCCCGAGGTCGAGCGGCTGAACCTGTTTGTTGCCGGCCATTATGAACTGGCTCCGGGGCTCGAGGCCTTCGGGGAGATCGGCTACTACACGGCGACGACCCAGAACATCCAGCCGCCGACCATCAATCTGAACGCCATCTGGATCCCGGCCTCCAACTACTGGAACCCGTTCGGTCCGGTGAACTTTGCCGATGGTTCGCTCAACCCGAACCGGTTGAGCGGTCTGGTCAATGTGCCGACCAGCGGCCTTCCGGTTCGTCTGACCAACTATCGCTTCAGCGATGCAGGCTTCCAGATCGTCGACGTGGAAAACTTCCAGTCGCGCTTCCTCGCCGGCCTTCGCGGCGAATACATGGGCTTCGACTGGGAAAGCGCCCTGGTCTATTCCGAGGCCGAAGCGACGGACAGTTCCAACGCCATCAACTCAACGGCCCTGCAGGCCAGCCTGGCCCTGTCGACGCCCAATGCCTACAATCCGTTCAATGGGGGCTGCGTCGCCTCGACCACCTTCGGCGACTGCACCCCGAGCTCGCAGGCGGCCATCGACGCAATCAGCACCGAGCTGGTGCGGGTGTCCCGGACGACCTTGACCATGGCCGACCTGCGCATCAGCCGGCCGGACCTGATGACCCTCTGGGGCGGGGACCTCGGCATGGCCTTCGGCCTCGAGTTCCGTCACGAAACCCAGAGTGACGAGCGTGACTCCGACCTGGACGGCACCAACATCTTCACCGATTCCGTCACCGGCGAAGTCAACATCTCCAACCTGTCAGCCGTCAGTTCCAACCCGGATACCGAGGGCAAGCGGGATGTCGCCTCGGCCTATCTCGAATTCGCCGTCCCGGTGGTTTCGCCCGAGATGGGCATCCCCCTGGTCCACCGCCTCGATTTCCAGCTTGCCGGCCGCTACGAGCATTACAGCGACTTCGGTGACGTGGCGAAGCCGAAGATCGCCATGGCCTGGGACCTGTTCGACGGGCTGCGGGTCAGGGCCTCCTATTCCGAGGGCTTCCGGGCCCCGAACCTGGAGCAGACCAACGCCACGACCTATTCGCGTCTCGCCTCCAACAATGACTACTACCGGTGCGAGGCAGACCTGCGGGCCGGGCGGATCGCGACCTTCAATGCCTGCGCCCAGTCCATCAGCTATTCCCTCCGGGTTTCGGGAAATCCTGACCTCAAGCCGGAAGAGAGCACCAGCGAATCCGTCGGTCTGGTATTCGAGCCGCGCTTCCTGCCGGAATCGTTCGGGGACTTCGTCTTCACCGTCGACCGCTGGCGGATCCAGCAGGAAGACATCGTCGGCCTGCTCGGGGGACAGACGGCCCTGGCTCAGGACTATCTGGCGCGACTGACCGGTTCATCGAACACCAATGTGGTCCGGGCCGCTCCCAACGTCGATGACATCGCCTTCTTCGCGGGCACCGGCCTGGCCCCGGTCGGGACCATCCAGTCGGTCAGCGACGGGTTCGTGAACCTGCTGCCGCAGAACGTCGAGGGACTGGATTTCGCTGCCAGCTGGCGCCAGCGTGAAACAGACTTCGGCAGCTTCAGCGTCCAGATCAACGCCACCCAGCTGATCGAGTTCGAACGGGATGCCGGTCCGGCGATCGATGCGCTCGACGCCGCCCGGGATGCCGGAACCATCAATCCGGCGACGCCCCTGCCCATCCGCAGCAATCTTCTGGGTGCCAACGGTCGACCGGAATGGAAGGTCTCGGGGTCGCTGACCTGGAGCCAGGGTCCGCTTCAGATCGGCACCTTCACCCAGTACACCGGTGCCGTCCGGGAGACCGGCTTCCTCAGCACCACGGGCGTGCCATGGAAGGTCGAGTCCCAACTGACGACCAACGTCTATGCCCAGTACGAGTTCGAGGATGGTGGCTGGACCGATCGCACCCGGGTCCGGTTCGGCCTGCGCAACATCACCGACGAACAGCCGCCGCTGACGTCGGGGGGCTATCTGGGATCGCTTTACCGGCCCTATGGTCGCTACTGGTACTTCAACCTGACGAAGGTGTTCTGACCCCATGCCGGCCCCTTCCCCCGCAGGATACCGCTCGTGAAGGGGCCGGCGCTGCTGGTCTTGCTGGCCGGTCTTCTGGCCGGCCATCCGGTGCCGGCATCAGCGGACGCGGGGGTCGCGCCCCGCGCCATCCCCTGTCCGCCCTCGGTCGGCGAGGGGACCCATTGCCAGTCCGGCCAGGACGCCAACGGGGCCTGGTACGTCATCGCCATGCCGGCACAGTGGAACAGGCACCTGATCGTCCATGCCCACGGCGGACCCCGCACGGGCGCACCCGAGGCTTCCGACCCGCTTGAGGATCTGGACCGGTTCTCGGTCATGGTCCGTCAGGGCTATGCCTGGATCGGCTCGACCTTCCGTCGGGGGGGCTATGGGGTCCGGATGGCGGCGGAGGATACGGACAACAGCCGCCGGATATTCTGGTCGCTGCATGGCCGCCCCGAGCGCACCATACTCCATGGCCAGTCCTGGGGCGGAAACGTCGCGGCCAAGGCGTCGGAACTTCATGCGCTCGATGTTGAGGGCCGCCGCAACTACGACGGTGTCCTGATCACCAATGGTGTGCTCTCGGGCGGCACACGCGCCTATCAGTTCCGCGCCGGACTGAGAGCCGTCTATCAGTTCTACTGTCGCAATCATCCGGCGGTCGGCGAACCGGCCTATCCGGTCTGGCAGGGCCTGCCGCGCGAGAGCCGGATGACCCGGGCCGAGCTGCGGAGCCGCATCGAATCCTGCACGGGTGTGGACCGGCCCGCGGCCCGCCGAACCGCCGAACAGGCCCGCCGCCTGCGCGATATCCTGGCGGTGACGGGCGTGCAGGAAGACCAGTTGGTGAGTCACCTGTCCTGGGCGACCTTCCTGTTCCAGGACTTGGTTCATGAGCGGCTGGGCGGCCTCAATCCGTTCGACAACGCCGCCGGTGTCTACGCAGGCTCGTCAGACGATGCGGCCCTGAACGCGGGCGTCGAACGGTTCACGGCGGATGCCGATGCCGTGGCGCGCCTGGCCTATGACGCAGACCTGTCGGGCCTGATCGTCCTGCCGACCCTGACCCTGCATGCCCTCCACGACCCGACCGTGAACTATTCGGTCGAGGCGGCCTATGCGGCGACCGTGGCCGCCGCGGGCCGGTCGCATCTTCTGGTCCAGGCAGCAACCGACGAGGATCAGCACAGCAAGCTGACTGATGCAGGCTATCTGACAGTCCTGTCCGCGCTGGAAAACTGGATCGACACGGGCATAGCCCCTGATGCCACAGGGTTTCAGGCGGACTGCCTTGCCCGGTATCCGACCCAGGGGCAATGCCGGTTTCGCTAGACCACGGTCGGTTTCAAACGTCCGTCAAGCGCCAGAGGCTGTTCAGGCGGCACGCGGCATCCGCGCCACATTGCAGTGGGTCCACAGGGCATCCATGGCCCGGACCAGATCGTCCATCATGGCGTCGGTGTGGTTCGG
>JAIESL010000057.1 GCA_019746095.1 Caulobacteraceae bacterium | reverse complement strand
GTTTCCTCAACGTGCCGGGGGTCCAGGGGTTCGCGCAAGTCCATCCTCCGTGCGGACGCGGTTGTTCCGTGTCCTTCTTTCTAATGCGGTGAGACTAGGGGCGCCACGTCGCGTTGAAAAGGTGCGTTACCTTGCGTGAGCTTCAGCCTGCCTTGCCTTCGCCCCGCGGAAGGCCGACATAGCGGCATCGCACAGCCCGGAGCCCGCGTCGCCTTGGTCACGCTGATCGACACCCTGACGAAGACGCCGGCCGAGTTGCGTCACCCCGAGAAGCAGAATCGTCCCGAAACGGCGGTGCTGAAAAAGCCCGACTGGCTGCGCGTCAAGGCCCCCGGATCGGGCCAGTACAACGCAACCAGGGCTATCGTGAAGGACAAGGGCCTGGTCACCGTCTGCGAGGAGGCGGCCTGCCCGAACATAGGCGAGTGCTGGAGTCAGAAGCACGCCACCCTGATGATCATGGGCGACACCTGCACGCGGGCCTGCGCCTTCTGCAACGTCAAGACGGGCCTGCCGCAGCCGCTGGACCCGGAGGAGCCGGCCAAGGTCGGACTGGCCGTGGCCCAGCTTGGCCTGAACCATGTCGTCATCACCAGCGTGGACCGGGACGACGTCTCCGACGGCGGTGCCGCCCATTTCGCCGAGGTGGTGCGGCAAATCCGCCTGCAGGCCCCGAACACCACGATCGAGATCCTGACGCCCGACTTCCTGCGCAAGGACGGGGCGGCCGAGGTGATGATCGACGCGACCCCGGATGTGTTCAACCACAACCTCGAGACCGTGCCGCGGCTGTATCTGAAGATCCGGCCCGGGGCCCGCTACTTCCACTCCCTGCGCCTGCTGCAGATGGTCAAGGAGAGGGACCCGAACCAGTTCACCAAGTCCGGCATCATGGTCGGCCTGGGCGAGACCCGTGAGGAGGTCATGCAGGTGATGGACGACATGCGGTCCGCCGGCGTCGACTTCATCACCATCGGCCAGTACCTGCAGCCGACCCGCAAACACGCCGCCATCGACCGCTTCGTCACCCCGGACGAGTTCAAGGCCTATGAGGCCATCGCCCGGGCCAAGGGCTTCCTGATGGTGTCGTCCTCACCCCTGACCCGCAGTTCGCACCACGCCGGCGACGACTTCGCCCGGCTGAAGGCGGCACGGCTGGCGCAGACGGGACGCTGAGCCGCGCTTGGCCGTCCACCGCGTCACGAAAATCCTGCCCTGGACGCCTGCCCAGCTGGCCGAGCTGGTCGCCGATGTCCGCGCCTATCCCGACTTCGTGCCCTGGGTCACGGCCATGCGGGTCTGGAACGAGCGCGAGGAGGCCCCCGGGGTGTCCGTGCTGGACGCCGAGGCGGCGGTCGGCTTTTCGTTTCTCAGGGAGCGGTTCTCGACCTGGTCCCGCCATGACCGGAACCGTCACACGGTTGAGGTGGGGCTGATCCGCGGGCCGTTCAGACACCTGAGGAACCGCTGGGAGTTCTTCCCCGATCCGGCCGGGACCCGGATCGAGTTCATGATCGACTTCGCCTTCAGGTCACGGCTTCTGGACGGCATGCTGCACGCCAATTTCGACCGCGCCGTCAGCAGGTTGATGGCCTGTTTCGAGGCGCGGGCGGCGCATCTCTACGGTTCGAAGACGTGAGCTTCGACTTCGACGCGACGGTGGTCGGTGCCGGCGCGGTCGGCCTCGCCTGCGGCCGGGCGCTGGCGAAACGCGGCCTGTCAGTACTGGTGCTCGAGAAGGAGCCCTACATCGGCCAGGGCGTATCCTCGCGCAATTCCGAGGTCATCCACGGTGGCCTCTACTATCCGACCGGCTCGCACAAGGCCCGGTTCTGCGTCGAGGGGCGGCGGGCCCTCTATGCCTTCCTCGAGAGCCACAAGGTCGATTTCCGGAAATGCGGCAAGCTGGTCGTGGCCACGGACGAGGCCGAGGTTGAGCGGATCGAGGCCATTTTCGTCCAGGCGACCGCCAACGGTGTCGAGGGTCTCGACCACCTGACCGGTGCCCAGGCCCGGGCGCTGGAGTCGGGCCTGAATGCCCATGCCGCCATCCTCTCGCCCGAAAGCGGGGTGTTCGACAGCCACGGCTATATGCTGGCCCTTGAGGGGGAGATCGGAGATGCGGGCGGCTCGGTGGTGGTTTCCACCCCGTTCGAACGGGCAGTGCCGCGGCGCGGCGGCGGCTTCACCCTCACCGCAGGCGGGGAGGGCGGGGCCACCCTGGCCACCCGGCTGCTGGTCACGGCCCCGGGGCTGGCGTCACAGGCCGTCGCGGCCCGGATCGAAGGCTATCCTGCAGACAGCATCCCGGCCGGCCATTTCGGCAAGGGCGTCTATTTCCGCCTGACCGGCAAGGCGCCGTTCGAGCGGCTGATCTATCCCCCGCCGATCCCCGGCGCGCTCGGCACCCACTACCGCAAGGATCTCGGCGGCCAGGCCGTTTTCGGTCCCGACCTCAGCTATGTCGCGGCTGAAGATTATTCGGTCGATGCGGACAAGGCTGCGGAATTCGAGGGCTATATCCGGCGCTTCTGGCCTGGCCTGCCAGACGGTGCCCTGGCCCCCGACTACGCCGGCATCCGCCCCAAGCTGCACGGGCCGGGCGCGCCCCAGCCGGATTTCCAGCTGCACGGCCGCGACATCCACGGCCTCGACGGTCTGGTGGCCCTGTTCGGCATCGAGAGCCCCGGCCTGACCAGCTCCCTTGCGATCGGCGAGGCGGTCAGCGAAATGCTGGCCCATGATTAGGCTCTACATTCGCGAAGCCACGGAGGACGACATTCCGAATCTGCACAAGCTGATCGAGATGGCCTACCGGGGAGAGGCGTCGCGGGTGGGGTGGACGACGGAGGCTGACCTGCTGGCCGGCCAACGCACCGACCCGGATGACCTTGCGGAGATTGTTGCCGATCCGACCCAGAGAATCCTGACTGCATGGCGCGGGGATAACTTTGCAGGTTGCGTACTCATTGCGGATCGAGGGGGCGGATGCGGCTATTTCGGCATGCTCTCGGTGTTTCCGCCCATGCAGTCGCTCGGGGTAGGCCGGCAGCTTGTGACCGCTGCCGAGGCAGCGGCCAAAGCGCTGTTTGGCGCCGACCGGATGCGCATCTCGGTCTTCCCTCAGCGCGAAACCTTGATCGCCTGGTACGAGCGGCTGGGCTACCTCCCGACGGGCGAGACCCTGCCGTTTCCCTATGGCAATCCCCGTTTCGGCCTGCCCAAACGTGACGACCTGTATTTCGTCGTCATGGAACGCGAACTGGCCTGAACCTTTGGAGATCCGCACCCCGCGCCTGATCCTGCGCACGGCAGAGCCAGATGACCTCGAGGCCATTCACGCCGTCCTGTCCGACCCGCGCGCCACCCGCTGGTGGTCGACGCCGCCGCACGAGACACTGGATCAGAGCCGGGACTGGCTGGACGCCATGATCGCCAACGGGCCCGACCATCCCGACTTCGTCGTCGAATGGAACGGCCGGGTGATCGGCAAGGCCGGCTTCTATGTGATGCCGGACGTAGGCTACATCCTGCATCCCGACGTCTGGGGGCAGGGGCTGGCGGGTGAGGCGGTCGGGGCCGTCATCGACCATGTGTTCAGCACCCTTGAAGTGGAAACCCTGACAGCCGACGTCGATCCGGAGAACGCCGCCTCGATTCGGTTGCTGCAGCGGCTGGGCTTTGTCCGGACCGGCTCGGGCGAGCGCACCTGGAACGTCGGTGGCGTCTGGAAGGACAGCCTGTTTTACGCCCTGTCACGCGCGGTTCGGGCGATGAAGCTGGCCGGACAAGCTCCCGCTTGAACTCCGGGCCGGGTTGAGGCATAAGCCCGCGCTCGCTGGCGGCTCTTTCGGGCCGCCGCTGTTGTTTTCGCGCCCTCACCGGCGCCGCCCTCTAAGAAGATTGAGACGGACATGGCCGTTCCGAAGCGCAAAGTATCGCCCTCGCGTCGCAACATGCGCCGCTCGCACGACTCGCTGGGTTCCAACCCGCACGTCGAGGACAAGGACACGGGCGAACTGCGCCGCTCGCACCACATCGACCTGAAGACCGGCACCTATCGCGGCCGTCAGGTCCTGACGCCCAAGGAAGACTAGGACTCCGGCTTTCGCGCTGCCCGGTGATCAGGTCGGGCGAGCTTGCGGAAGCGGGACCACAATGAAAGACGGCGCGCGGTTCACCGCGCGCCGTTTTCGCTTGCCCGTCGGGATCGACCCCGGCGAACGGTCAGCCGGCGCGGCCGTCCGGCAGGCGCATGCACCGCGGCAGCAGACGCTCGCGCACAATGTGGCGAACGACCGGGCGCAGATTGGCGGTTTCACGCATCACTGCGGCGACACATTGCTGGCGGGTTTCCGGTCGCTGTGGCGGCGAGGCGATGGCCGGGACAGCCAGGGAAGACAGAAGGGCCGAGGCCAGGAGAAGGCGTTTCATGCTCAAATCCATATCCGGGACCGGGCGGGATGCCGGGTCAGACATCTGATCCAAATAAGGTGTCCGACAATTCCCGGGGCGGCAATGCCTAACTTCCTTGCCCCGCCGGTTGGCGTTTGCCGGCGTGCGGGCTAAACCGGCGGCATCGCCCTTGCAGCCGGACCCAAGCCCCCATGACCGACATCGCCGACATCGTTGCCCGCCAGATTCTCGACAGCCGCGGCAATCCGACGGTCGAGGTGGATGTGATCCTCGATGATGGCAGCTTCGGCCGCGCCGCCGTGCCCTCGGGTGCCTCGACTGGGGCACATGAAGCCGTCGAACTGCGCGACGGCGACAAGGACCTGTGGGGCGGCAAGGGCGTCGGCAAGGCCGTCGACAACGTCAACGGCGAGATCTTCGACGCGCTCAGCGGCATGGATGCCGAAGACCAGCGCCGGATCGACGAGGCCCTGATTGCCCTCGACGGCACGGAGAACAAGGGCCGGCTGGGTGCCAACGCCATTCTCGGCGTCTCCCTGGCCGTCGCCAAGGCCAGCGCCATCTCCTCGGGCCTGCCCCTGCACCGCTATCTGGGCGGCGTCTCGGCCCGCATACTGCCGACCCCGATGATGAACATCATCAACGGTGGGGCCCATGCCGACAATCCGATCGACATCCAGGAGTTCATGATCCTGCCGACCGGCGCCGAGAGCTTCTCGGAGGCCCTGCGTATGGGTTCGGAAATCTTCCACGCCCTGCGCAAGCAGCTGAAGGACGCGGGCCACAATACCAATGTCGGCGATGAGGGCGGCTTTGCCCCCAATCTGGCCTCGGCCGAGGAGGCGCTGAGCTTCATCACCCGCGCAGGGCAGGCGGCCGGCTATCTGGCGGGCGAGGATTTCCACCTCGGTCTCGATGTCGCCGCGACGGAATTCTTCAAGGACGGCAAATACGTCATGGCCGGGGAGGGCAAGACGCTCGAGGCCGAGGCCATGGTCAACTATCTGGCCGACCTGTGCGAACGCTTCCCCATCGTCTCGATCGAGGACGGCTGTGCCGAGGACGATTTCGACGGCTGGCGTCTGCTGACCGAGCGTCTGGGCGACCGCTGCCAGATCGTCGGCGACGACCTGTTCGTCACCAACCCCGCGCGCCTGGCCGCCGGCATCGGCGAGGGCCTGGCCAACTCCATTCTGGTAAAGGTCAACCAGATCGGGACCTTGTCCGAGACTCTGGATGCCGTCGATATGGCCCACCGCGCCGGCTACACCGCCGTGATGAGCCACCGCTCGGGCGAGACCGAGGATGCGACCATCGCCGACCTCGCCGTCGCCACCAACTGCGGTCAGATCAAGACCGGCTCACTGGCGCGCTCGGACCGCACGGCCAAATACAACCAGTTGCTCCGCATTGAAGAGATGCTGGGTGATCAGGGAGCCTATTTCGGCGACGGCATGCTGCTGAACCGATAGGGCTGACGCGCGGTCTGCGCCCCGATCCCGGCGAGAGCTGGTTCACAACAAAGGCGCCAGATTTTGCCGCCAAGCTACGGTTCGTTAGGCATTTCCGGTCAGACTCTATCAATCGTGAGTCCACGCTCAGAAGGAGCGTCCCTAGTGCCTGAACGGATGAAGCCGTATATCCCGTCCGCCATCCTGCTGATGCTGGTCGTCTATCTGGGCGTTCAGGCCCTCACCGGGCAGCGCGGCCTGCTGAGCGGGCATGAGCGCGACGCCATGCTGACCCGGCGCGAGGCGCAGCTGGCCGGTATCCTGGAGCAGCGTCGCGATCTCGAGGTCCGGGTCCGCTATCTGCGCACCGACAGCCTGTCCCGTGATCTGCTGGAGGAACGGGCCCGCGCCGTGCTCGGCTTCGCCGATCCGCGCGACTACGTCATCCGGGTCGCGGCCCCCGCCGCGACAGGCCTTGCGGCACCGAAGGCGTGAACTTTCGTTACAGCGTCTGAGCCGGCTTTGCCTTTAAGGAACGAAGGCTGCTAAAGCCCCTTACCGTAACGACAAGTGGTCCTGACAGCGGGGCCCAGCCGGGAGACGACGGATGGCGAAAGCCCCCGCTTCGAAGACGACTTCGAAAGCCACGAAAATCCCCAATACGCCCGCGGCCTCGAAAGAGGATCTGCTGCGCTTCTACCGCGAGATGGTGCTCATCCGCCGCTTCGAGGAGCGCGCGGGCCAGCTCTACGGCATGGGTCTGATCGGCGGCTTCTGCCACCTGTATATCGGCCAGGAGGCCGTGGCCGTGGGCGTTCAGGAGAGCGTCAAACAGGGCCACGACAAGATCATCACGGGCTATCGCGACCACGGCCACATGCTGTGCGCCGGCATGGACCCGAAAGAGGTCATGGCCGAGCTGACCGGCCGCATCGGCGGTTCGTCCAAGGGCAAGGGCGGGTCGATGCACATGTTCGACACCGCCACCGGCTTCTACGGCGGCCACGGCATCGTGGGAGCCCAGGTGGCGCTCGGCACCGGTCTGGCCTTTGCCGGTCGCTATCGCGGCGATGACAGCGTGGCCTTCATCTATTTCGGCGACGGCGCGGCCAACCAGGGCCAGGTCTATGAGAGCTTCAACATGGCCCAGCTGTGGAAGCTGCCGGCCATCTACATCATCGAGAACAACCAGTACGCCATGGGCACGAGCATCGAACGCTCCTCGTCCACGACCCGGTTGAGCGAGCGGGGGGCCAGCTTCGGCATTCCCGGCGAACAGGTCGACGGCATGGATGTGCTGGCCGTGCGCGAGGCGACCGCCCGCGCCGTCAAGCGCGCCCGCGAAGGCGGCGGGCCCTACATCCTCGAGATGAAGACCTACCGCTACCGCGGCCACTCCATGTCCGATCCGGCCAAATACCGGGCCAAGGAAGAGGTCGATGAGGTCAAGAAGACCCGCGACCCGATCGACCATGTGAAGATGCTGCTGGATCAGGCCGGCGCGACCGAGGACGACCTCAAGGCCATCGACGCCGAGATCAAGACCATCGTCGCCGAAGCGGTCCAGTTCGCCCAGGAAAGCCCCGAGCCGGACCCGTCCGAGCTCTATACCGACGTCTATGTGGAGGCCTCAGCGTGACCGACATTCTCATGCCGGCGCTGTCGCCCACGATGGAAGAGGGCACGCTGTCCAAATGGCACATCAAGGCGGGTGACACGGTCAAGGCGGGCGACGTCATCGCCGAGATCGAAACCGACAAGGCGACCATGGAGGTCGAGGCCGTCGACGAGGGTGAGGTCACCGAGATTCTGGTGGCCGAGGGCTCGGAGAATGTGAAGGTCAACACGCCGATCGCGCGTCTGGCCGGTGAGGCCGGTGCCGCTGCGCCCGCGCCGAGGGCAGAGGCTCCGGCCGCCGTTGAAGCCGTCGCTGCGCCCGTGGCTTCAGCGCCGAGGGTCGAGCTCCACGATCCCGAAATCCCGGCCGGCACCCCCATGGTCAAGACCACCATCCGCGATGCCCTGCGCGACGCCATGGCCGAGGAGATGCGCCGGGACGACAAGGTCTTCCTGATCGGCGAGGAAGTCGCCCAGTATCAGGGGGCCTACAAGGTCAGCCGCGAACTGCTGCAGGAGTTCGGCGACAAGCGCGTCGTCGACACCCCGATCACCGAGCACGGCTTCGCCGGGCTCGGCGTCGGCGCGGCGATGGCCGGGTTGAAGCCGATCGTCGAGTTCATGACCTTCAACTTCGCCATGCAGGCCATCGACCACATTATCAATTCGGCGGCCAAGACCCTCTATATGTCCGGCGGCCAGATCCGCGCCGGCATCGTCTTCCGCGGCCCCAACGGCGCCGCCAGCCGAGTGGGTGCCCAGCACAGCCAGGACTATTCGGCCTGGTATGCCCAGGTGCCCGGCCTGAAGGTCATCGCCCCCTATGATGCGGCCGACGCCAAGGGCCTGCTGAAGGCGGCCATCCGCGATCCCAATCCCGTCGTCTTCCTCGAACACGAGATGATGTACGGGCTGGAGTTTGACGTGCCCGAGGGCGACCACGTCCTGCCGATCGGCAAGGCCAGGGTCCGCCGTGAGGGGACCGATGTCACCATCACCGCCCACAGCCGCATGGTCGGCTTCGCCCTGCAGGCCGCCGAGCAACTGGCTGCGGAGGGTATCTCCTGTGAGGTCGTCGACCTGCGCACCCTGCGTCCGCTGGATCATGAGACCATCGTCGAGAGCGTGAAGAAGACCAGCCGCCTGGTTTCGGCCGAGGAAGGCTGGGGCCCGATGGGCGTCGGCGCCGAGGTCGTGGCCCGGGTCATCGAACATGCCTTCGACTATCTCGACGCTCCGCCGCTGCGGGTGCACCAGGAAGACGTGCCGCTGCCCTATGCCGCCAATCTGGAAGTCCTGTCGCTGCCGGGCGTGGACAAGATCATCAAGGCCGTCCGCGCGGTGATGGCATGAGCCAGCCCGAGGAATTCCAGCTCAAGACCCCCGACAGCGTCGCCGCCGACGCCGAGGCGGTCGAGATCATCCGCATCTGGTGGTCACGGGGCGAGCCGGTCATGTCGATCAAGCCGGCGTTCAACGATCCGCGTCAGTTCGGCCAGGTCCTGGCCATGGCCGCCAAACACATGGCCCACGGCTACAATGTCCGGCACGGCCATGACGAGAAACAGGCCTACAACAAGATCCTGGCCGGCATCTCCGATGTCCTGAACGGACCGGGCGTCGAGACCGTGGTCGAGGAACCGACGGGGAGCGTGCAATGACCGAGATCCTGATGCCCGCCCTGTCGCCCACGATGGAAGAGGGCGTTCTCGCCAAATGGCACGTCAAGGTCGGCGATGTGGTCAAGGCCGGTGACGTGATCGCCGAGATCGAGACCGACAAGGCGACCATGGAGGTCGAGGCCGTCGACGAGGGCGAGGTCACCGACATCCTCGTGGCCGAAGGCACGGAGGGCGTGAAGGTCAATACGCCCATCGCCCGTCTGAAAGACGAGGCAGGGGCGGCCGCTCCGGCTCCGAAGGTAGCCGCCACGCCGGCGGAGGCTCCCAAGGCCGCTGCTGCACCCGCCGTGACCCCGAAAGCCGCACCCGCTCCGGCCAAGGCCGCTGGTACCCGCGTCCTCGCCTCGCCCCTGGCCCGCCGTCTCGCGGCCCGGGGCAATATCGACCTGTCCTCGGTCAAGGGCACCGGCCCGCATGGCCGGATCGTCAAGCGCGACCTCGAGGGGGCCCCGACCGCTTCGGCGAAATCCGCTGCCCCATCGACCGCACCGGCTCCGGCCGGCGAGCCCCGCAAGGCCCAGTCCCTGGCCCAGATGGGCATTCCGGACGGCAGCTATGACCTCGTCCCGCTGGACGGCATGCGCAAGGCCATCGCCCGGCGCCTGACCGACAGCTTCCGCGACGTGCCGCATTTCCCGCTGACCATCGACTGCCGCATCGACGGCCTGTTGGCCGCCCGCGCCAGGGTCAACGCCCTGCTCGAGAAGGACGGGGTCAAGGTCTCGGTCAATGACTTCGTCATCAAGGCCAGCGCCATGGCCCTGAAGGCCGTGCCCGAAGCCAATGCCAGCTATTCGCCCGAGGGCATCGCCCTGCACCACAACGCTGATGTGGCGATGGCGGTGGCGATCGACGGTGGCCTGATCACCCCGATCATCCGCAAGGCCGAGACCAAGACCCTGTCGCAGATCGCCACCGAGTCCAAGGACCTGGCCAAACGCGCCCGCGACCGCAAGCTGAAGCCCGAAGAGTTCCAGGGCGGCACCTTCTCGGTCTCCAATCTCGGCATGTTCGGCATCAAGGCCTTTGCCTCGATCATCAATGAGCCGCAGGGCGCGATCATGAGCGTCGGCGCGGGCGAGCAACGGCCCGTCGTGGTCAATGGCCAACTGGCGGTCGCCACGGTGATGACCGTCACCCTGACCTGCGATCACCGCGTGGTCGACGGGGCCATCGGCGCGAAATTCCTGCAGGTCTTCAAGGCGATGATCGAAGATCCTGTGACGATGCTGGCCTGATCGGAGACCCGCTGTGACCTCGGTCTACGACTTCAGCGCCAGGGCCATCGACGGTGCCGAGACGGCGCTGGAGCAGTATCGCGGTCAGGCCCTGCTGATCGTCAACACGGCCTCCAAATGCGGCTTCACCGGCCAGTACGCCGGGCTCGAAGCGCTGCATCGTACCTTTGCGGACAAACCCTTCCAGGTGCTGGGCTTTCCCTGCAACCAGTTCGGGGCCCAGGAGCCCGGCAAGGCGGCCGAGATCGCCAGCTTCTGCTCCATGACCTATGGCGTCGCCTTTCCGATGTTCGACAAGGTCGAGGTCAACGGCCCCGACCGGCATCCGCTCTATGCCTGGCTGACCAGCCAGAAGAAGGGCCTGCTCGGCAGCCGCGACATCAAGTGGAACTTTACCAAATTCCTGACCGACCGTGAGGGGCGCGTGGTCGCGCGCTACGCCCCCCAGGTCGAACCCGAGGCCATCAAGGCCGATATCGAGAAGCTGATCTGACATGGCTGCTGAATTCGACCTCATCGTCATCGGTTCGGGCCCCGGCGGCTATGTCGCCGCCATCCGCGCCAGCCAGCTGGGCCAGAAGGTCGCCATCGTCGAGCGCGAGAACCTGGGCGGCATCTGCCTGAACTGGGGCTGTATCCCGACCAAGGCCCTGCTGAAGTCCGGGGAGAAGTACGAAAGCCTGTCGCATCTGAAGGACTACGGCCTGTCGGCGGACAAGGTCGGCTTCGACTTCGCCGCCATCATCGCCCGCTCCCGCGCCGTGGCCAAACAGCTGAACTCCGGCGTCGGCTATTTGATGAAGAAGAACAAGATCGAGGTCATCGAGGGCTCGGCGAAGCTGGAGAAGGGCGCGGCTGCGCCCAAGGTCGTCATCGCCCTCAAGGCCGGCGGTTCCCGCACGGTCGAGGCCAGGGCGGTCATGCTGGCCGTCGGTGCCCGCGCCAAGGCCATTCCGCAGATCGGTCTCGAGGCCGACGGCGACCGCATCTGGGCCTATCGCGAGGCCATGGCACCGAAATCCATGCCGGCCTCGATCGTCGTCATCGGCTCGGGCGCCATCGGCATCGAGTTCGGCAGCTTCTACCGCGCCCTCGGGGCCGAGGTGACCGTGGTCGAGGCCGTCGACCGCATCATGCCGGTCGAGGACGAGGAGGTCTCCAAGGCCGCGCAGAAGTCGTTCGAGAAGCGCGGCATGAAATTCCGCACCGGCTGCAAGGTCACCCGGGTGTCGAAGGGCGGCAAGGGCGTGCAGGTGGCCATCGAGGCCGGCGGCAAGGCCGAGATCCTGGAGGCCGAGGTCTGCATCTCGGCGGTCGGCATCACCGCCAATACCGACGGCATCGGTCTGGAGGCGCTGGGCGTCAACATGGACCGCGGCCACATCACCATCGACGGCCACTGCCAGACCAATGTGAAGGGCCTGTACGCCATCGGCGACTGCGCCGGCGCGCCCTGGCTGGCGCACAAGGCCAGCCATGAAGGCATCCACGCCGCCGAACATATCGCCGGCTTCAAGACCCCGAACGTCCACTCGCCCATCGCCGGCTGTACCTATGCCCAGCCCCAGGTCGCCTCGGTCGGGATCACGGAGCAGGGGGCCCGCGAGGCCAGGCTGGACGTCAAGATCGGCCGCTTCCCCTTCAAGGTGAACGGCAAGGCCATCGCCTCGGGCGACACCGACGGCTTTGTGAAGGTGATCTTCGATACGAAGACCGGGGCCCTGATCGGGGCCCATATGATCGGGGCCGAGGTCACCGAGATGATCCAGGGCTATGTCACGGCCATCGCCATGGAAGCGACCGAGGAGGACATCCACGGTATCGTCTATCCGCACCCGACCATGTCCGAGGCCATGCATGAGGCGGCGCTGGACGCCTATGGGCGGGTGATCCACATTTGATTTAGCGCCTCACCCTCCCCATGATGGGGAGGGTGAGGATTGAGCTCTAGCCTGCCAGCACGTCCGCGCTCATCCGCTCCAGCAGGGCCCCACCCTGGAGAACGGCCGCCATGTGGCTGCCCGCCCCGGCCAGCACATTGGCGGCGTAGATTTCGTACAGGGTGATCTTGCCCTCGAGCCAGGCCGGGTCGCCCTGGCCGGCGTCCACCTGGTCGCGGGCGTACAGGGCCCCGAGGGCCAGCATCCATCCGCCGGCGACGTCGCCGACCAGTTTCAGATAGCCGTCGGCGGCCGCCAGCACATCGGCCGCGCCGTCGGCCGCAGCCTTGCGCTCCAGCAGCCAGGCCGTGGCCTCCTCGACGGCGGCAATCCCCGCGGTGAAGGCCTCGAGCGGCTTGCCGACATACAGCCGCGGCAAGACGGCCAGGGTCTCCTTCATCTCGGCGATCAGGTCGTGGGCTGACTGGCCGCCACCCTGCGACAGCTTGCGGCCGACCAGATCCATGGCCTGGATGCCGTTGGTGCCCTCATAGATCGGGGCGATGCGGGCGTCGCGATAGTGCTGGGCCGCGCCGGTCTCCTCGATGAAGCCCATGCCGCCGTGGATCTGGACGCCGAGCGAGGCGACCTCGCAGCCGATATCGGTGGACCAGGCCTTGGCGATGGGGGTGAACAGGTCCTCGCGGCCCTTCCAGCGACGGCGGGCTTCTTCGGTCGCGGCGTGTTTCGCGAGGTCGGCGGCGACGCCGGTGGACAGGCAGATGGCGCGGGCGGCGGCGATCTTGGCCTTCATCACCGCCAGCATGCGGCGGACATCGGGATGGTCGACGATCGGCGCATTGGCCTCGCCGGTCCAGGCCGAGCGACCCTGACGCCGGTCGCGCGCATAGGCGAGGGCATGTTGATACGCCCGCTCGGCGATGCCGACGCCCTGGACCCCGACCGCGAGGCGGGCGGCATTCATCATGATGAACATATGGGCCAGGCCCTGGTTGGGCTCACCGACCAGTTCGGCGGTCGCGCCCTCGAACGACATGACACAGGTCGGCGAGGCATGGATGCCAAGCTTGTGCTCCACACCCACGGGACGGAAGCCGTTGCGCTCGCCGAGGGTTCCGTCGGCCGTGACGTGGAATTTCGAGGCCAGGAAGAGGCTGATCCCCTTGGGTCCGGGCGGTGCGTCGGGCAGGCGGGCCAGCACCAGATGGACGATGTTGTCGGTCGCGTCGTGGTCGCCCCAGGTGATGTAGATCTTCTGACCGTTGAGGGCCCAGGTCCCGTCGCCGTTCGGCGTCGCCGTGGTGGTCAGGGCTCCGAGGTCCGAGCCCGCCTGCGGCTCGGTCAGGACCATGGCCCCGGTCCATTCGCCCGAGACCAGCTTCGTCAGATAGATCTCCTTCTGCGACGGCGTCCCGTGCGCCTCCAGGGCCTCGATCGCGGCCAGCGACAGCATGGGACAAAGGCCGAAGGCCATGTTGGCGGCGTGGACGGTCTCAAAGGCCGCCAGTTCCAGCGCCTTGGGCAGTTGCTGACCGCCGGCGTGGGTGGGGGCGGACAGGCCGGTCCAGCCGCCCTCGGCGAACTGGCGATAGGCGTCGGCAAAGCCCGGTGCCGCGGTCACGTTCCCGTCGACCAAGGTCGAGCCCTTCTGGTCGCCGATCCGGTTCAGGGGAGCCAGCACGCCTTCGGAGAACTGCGCCGCCGCCTCAAGGACCGCGCCGAGCAGGTCGGCGTCATAGTCCGGAAAGGCACCCGTGGCCGCTACCTGGTCGATCCCGGCCACAGCCTGCAGGGTGAAGGCGAGATCACGGACAGGCGCTTGGTAGGTCATCGGCGGAGGGCCCTGGTTGTGCTTTGTGGGAAACGTTCTTGACGCCTTGCCGCGACGGCACGCAAGTGGGCTTGGCCTGCACTGTGACTTAGTCCATAAGTGTGACCTATACAGGAGACCTCCCATGGTCGAGCCCCGCAGTCGTTATTCCACCATCTCGGTGATCCTTCACTGGCTCATCGCCCTGATGGTCCTGTCGCAGGTCCTTCTGATCACTGCGCATGAGGCGACGGAGGGGCAGGCCATTTCCCGGGAGTTCGTCCAGATCCACAAGGCGGCCGGGCTGACGGTCCTGGTCCTCACCCTGGCCCGGATCGGCTGGCGGCTGGCCAATCCCGCGCCGCCGATGCCCGTGACGATGAAGGGCTGGGAGAAGTTTCTGGCCAAGGGCATCCACATCCTCTTCTACGTCGCCCTGATTGCCATGCCCCTGACCGGCTGGCTGGCCAGCTCGGCCTCGGGCCGTGACATCAGCTGGTTCGGCCTGTTCAACTGGCCGCTGCTGCCGATCGAGGGCGGGCGTGCCGTGTCGCGGCAGCTGATGGATGTGCACGAACTGGTGATGAAGGGTATGTATGCGCTGGTGGCGCTGCACGTCCTGGCGGCGCTGAAGCATCAGTTCGTCGACAAGGACAATGTCCTTCACCGGATGATTCCATGGATACCGCGCCGCGATTAGGACGGTTTGCCCTTCGGGTTGCAGGTCTTTGTGGCCTGCTGCTCCTGACGGCAGCGGCGGCGGTGCCGCCCGCCTGGACGGTCACGCGGGACTCATCCCGGATCGAGATGGCCGTGCGGGCCTTTGGGGGCTCGCAGACGGGCCGCTTTGAGGACTGGCGTGCCGATGTGGTGTTCGACCCCGACAGTCCGGGCCGCACCCGGGCGACGGTGGTGGTTCAGTCGCGTTCGCTGAAGATGTCGCCGGCGGCCGTGAGTTCCCGCGCGACGGGCCCCGCCTTCCTCGACTCGGCCCGTTATCCCGACATCCGCCTTGACCTGCAGGCGCTGCGCCCCCTGGGCGAGGATCGCTATACGGCGGAAGCGGCGGTGACGATCAAGGGCCAGACCCGGACGATCACCTTTCCTGTGGACTTGCGCGTCAGTGGCGACCGGGCGCATCTGACCGGTGCGTTCGCTCTCGACCGCGCGGATTTCGGCATAGGGACATCAGGGCCTTGGAACAGGCTGGTCGGACGACAGGTGACGGTGCGGGTGGCGCTTCAGGCGCAGCGCGGCTGACTGTGTCCGACGCCGGGGCCGTTCGTGCGCTTTCCGACGGCCGACTGGTCATTCTCCCGACCGAGACGGTCTATGGCCTCGCCGCCGATGCCGGCAATGCCGTGGCCGTGGCCGCCATCTTCGAGGCCAAGGGACGGCCGCGCTTCAACCCCCTGATCGCCCATGTCGCTGACGCCGTTCAGGCCGAGGCCATTGCCGTGTTCGACGCCCGGGCCCGCGCCCTGGCCGAGGCCTTCTGGCCGGGCCCCCTGACGATCGTGGCCCCGGTCCGCGATCGCGAGCGGGTCTGTGACCTGGCCCGTGCCGGTCTGGACAGCGTTGCCGTGCGGGTACCCGGCCATGCCCGTGCCCGCGCCGTCATCGCCGCTTTCGGCCGCCCGGTCGTCGCACCTTCTGCCAATCGCTCGGGACGCCCCAGCCCCACCACCTTTGCCGATGCGGTCGAGGAGACGGGAGCCTTCGCCGCGGCGGTGATCGACGGCGGGAACTGCGCGGTCGGGGTGGAGAGCACCGTGGTCTCAGTGCTGGACGGCCGGGTGTCCCTGCTGCGCCCCGGTTCGGTCACCCGCGACGAGATCGAGGCCATCGTCGGCCCTCTGGACCGGGGCGGGGAGGGGCATCGCTCACCCGGCCGGATGACCCTGCACTATGCGCCGGACGCGCCGGTCCGGATCGAGGCGGAAGCGGCGCGCGACGGCGAAATCCTGCTCGGCTTCGGCCCCGGTACCGGTGAACCCCGCTGGAGCCTGAGCCCCACCGGTGACCTGCGCGAGGCGGCCGCCAACCTGTTCCGCCGGCTGCGCGAGGCCGACCGCGAGCGGCCGTCAGGGATAGCGGTGTCGCCCATTCCTCCGACCGGTCTCGGCGAGGCGATCAACGACCGGCTGAAGCGGGCGGCGGGCTATGTCGGCTGAGGCCGGTTCAGCTCAAAGCGCAGGATTTCGCCGACCTCGGCATCGAAGCTGGAACCGGCAAGGACGAACCCCTTCCGGGTCAGAACCCGTTGTGAAGCGATAAGGGCGGGCAAGGTCTGCGCCGCGATCACGGTCACCTGCGGATCACCGAATGCCCGCCCGACCAGCAGGGTCACCGCCCGGCCGGCATGGCCTTGCCGCTGATCGCCTTCGACAACCGAATAGCCGATTTCGACGCAGCCTGAATCGTCCGGTGGACCCCTGTAGCCGCAGATACCCACCGGCCGGCCGTTGGCCAGGATATACCAGCTGCCCCAGCCCGGGCGGTTCGGATGGTCACGGATCAGCGACCGCATCCAGTCGCGGGTCGAGGCGTCGTTATGTTCCGGCGGCCAGCTGAGCGGGTCTGCCACCTTCAATGCGCGCGCCAGGGCCGGGCCGCCGTCTTCCTCTGCATCCAGGGTCTCGAGGGTACTGGCAATGATCCGGACGGTGCCGTCCGGCGCCGAAAGCGCAGAGCCTGCCCTGAGATCAGGGCCAGGGCTCACTGCGCCGTCCAGCCGCCGTCGATCGAGAAGCTGGCCCCGTTGGCCGAGGCCCCGAGGTCGCTGACCAGATAGAGCATCATCCCGGTCAGTTCGTCAGTGGTGACGAACCGCTTGGTCGGCTGGGAGCCGAGGATGATGTCCTTGAGCACCGTCTCCTTCGACATCCCGCGCGTTCGGGCCTGGTCGGCGATCTGCTTTTCGACGATGGGCGTCTCGACAAAGCCGGGGCAGATGGCGTTGCAGGTGATGTTGTCCTGCGCCACTTCCAGCGCCACCGTCTTGGTGAAGCCGAGAACACCGTGCTTGGCCGCCACATAGGCCGATTTGAACGGGCTCGCGACCAGACCATGGGCCGAGGCGACATTGATGATCCGCCCGCGCCCCTGCGCCTTCATGATCGGTATGGCTGCCCGGGTGGCGTAGAAGGTCGAGGACAGGTTGATGGCGATGATCTGTTCCCATTTGTCGGACGGGAATTTCTCCACCGCCTCGACATGCTGGATGCCGGCATTGTTGATCAGGATGTCGACCCGGCCCAGCTGATGCTTTCCATAGGCCACCATGTCCGCGACTTCGTCGCCGCGCAGCATGTTGGCCGCGTGGTAGCGCACCTGCACGCCGCAGCTGGCCTCCAGCTCAGACCGGGTACGCTCGATCTCGGAGGGGTCGCCGAGGCCGTTCAGGACCACATCGCCGCCGCGTGAGGCGATGGCACGGGCGAAGGCCAGGCCGATGCCGGAGGTCGAGCCCGAGATCACCGCCACCTGGCCCTTCAGGTCGCCGATGTCGCGGAAAGGCTCTCTGGCTGTCTCGGAGCCGTCGCCGCGTTTGGGCCATTGGAACATGGGGTCTCGTCCGTCTGTCAGTCTGGTGTCGCCAGCCTAGCTGTTCGCTGTTGCGAAGGCGACAGTCGGGATTAATTTCCCGATCTGCTGAATATCCACTCTGTCTCGCTCGAGGCCGCCTTGTCAAAACGGTAGCCGTCGCGATCGAAGGCCTTGAGGTCCTCAGCCTTCTCGATCCGCTCATCGATGGCGAACCGGGTCATGCCGCCGCGGGCCTTCTTGGCGAAGAAGGAGATGATCCGGCTCTCGCCGTCCTTCGATTCCCGGAACTGCGGCGTCACCACCGGCAGCTTCAGCGCCCGGGCGTCGATGGCCCCGAAATATTCCTGGCTGGCGAGGTTCACCACCGTGCGCCGGCCCTGACCCTCGGCATCGGCGTTCAGGCAGGCCGAGAGGCGGTCGCCCCAGAAGTCGTACAGGCTGGACCCACGCCGGGTCTTCAGCCGCGTGCCCATCTCCAGCCTGTAGGGCTGGATGCGGTCCAGGGGCCGCAGCAGGCCGTACAGACCCGACAGGATGCGCACATGGTCCTGGGCCCACCCCAGCGACGCCGCGTCCAGCTCGCGCGCGCCCAGCCCCTCATAGACGTCGCCTGCAAAGGCGAGCACCGCCTGCACCCCGTCCAGGGAGTCCGGGTCGAAGGCCTGGAACCGCTCGCGGTTCAGTCGCGCCAGATCGTCGGAGATCCCCATCAGCTGGCGCAGCTCGGACACGGAGCGGGCGCGCGCGGTCCGCGCCAGGGATGCCGTATCCTCGAGGAAACGGCGCTCACTCGCGGGCAGGGCGGGGTCGGCTTCGGTGAAATCCAGCCGCTTGGCCGGGGACAGGACGATCAACAAGACGGCGGCTCCGGCAGGGGAGCCGTGGAGATAGGCTGGTTCGGTGACGAATTGAACCGTCGTAAGGCCCGTCGTCAGCCGGACTGTGCGTAAAGCGCCGCCAGGACCGCGGGCAGGCGCTCGGGCAGGTCTTCGGCAATCAGCCCCGGCCCGAACCCGCGCGCCGCCTCTGCGTGCATCCAGACGGCCGCCCGGGCCGCGTCGAAACTGTCCATCCGCTGTGCCGTCAGCCCGGCGATCATACCCGCCAGCACATCGCCACTGCCCGCTGTGGCCAGCCAGGGCACGCCATTGTCATTGACCGAAATCCGCCCGTCGGGGGCGGCGATCACGGTCGCCCGGCCCTTCAGCACCACGACCGCTCCGGCCCGTACCGCGGCCTCGGACGCCGCCGCCTCGCGGCCCTTCTCGATCAGACCGGGGAACAGCCGCCGGAACTCGCCCTCATGGGGGGTCAGGACGTCGTCGCGATCGAGCACCTCGAACAGGTCTGCCGGCCAGCCCTCGAACACGGTCAGGCCGTCGGCATCGACCACCAGCGCCGCACCCGTCCCGGCCAGGGCGCGGACATGGGCCCGGGTCGCGTCATTGATCCCCGCCGCAGGTCCGATGACCACCGCGTCGAGATCCGCGGCCGCCTCGGTCAGGGCCTCCTCGGAGCCGAACGGGGTCAGCATGATCGCCGCGATCGCCGGGGCGATGACGGCCGCCGCGTCGGGCGGACAGAGAATGTGCACCACCCCTGCGCCGATCCGCAGACCCGCCCGCGCCGCCAGCCGCGCGGCACCGGTCTGGGTCGCCTTGCCCGAGACGACGCCCAGCCGGCCGCGCATGTGTTTGTGCCCGTCCGGCGTCGGCCAGGGCAGGGTTGTACGCCAGTCGGGCAGGTTGAAACCGGTCATCGAGCCTTACCTCCGTTCACGGATGGCGACTCAGGACGAAAAACGCTTGCCTTATTGTGCAATGCAATGTCCCTTTGCGGTCCAAGTGTGCGGCACGACATGGCCCGCCTGGGATCGCCGATGAAAAAGATTGAAGCCGTCATCAAGCCGTTCAAGCTGGATGAAGTGAAGGAAGCGCTGCAGGACGCCGGAGTGCAAGGCATGACGGTGCTGGAGGCCAAGGGTTATGGCCGCCAGAAGGGCCATTCCGAACTGTACCGTGGTGCAGAATACGTCATCGACTTCCTCCCCAAGATCAAGATCGAGGTGGTGGTTCCCGACGACATGGTCAATTCGGTGGTCGACGCCATCCAGGCGGCCGCCCGGACCGGCAAGATCGGCGACGGCAAGATCTTCATCTCGGACGTCCTTGACGTCATCCGCATCCGCACCGGCGAAACCGGCGCACAGGCTGTATAGCCCCACCTTCGTCCGGCCGCTCCGCAAGGCGCGGCCGTTTTTCTTCCTCCCCCGCCAGACAGGACCCATCAGACATGAGCGCCGGCAAGATTCTCAAGGAGATCAAGGAGAAGGACGTAAAATACGTCGATCTCCGTTTCACCGACACCAAGGGTCGGATGCAGCACGTCACCTTCGACATCGACCTGGTCGATGAGGAGTTCCTCGAAGAGGGGACGATGTTCGACGGTTCCTCGATCGCCGGCTGGAAGGCGATCAATGAGTCCGACATGCTGCTCAAGCCGGACCTGAACGGCTTCTGGATCGATCCGTTCTACCAGCAGACCACCCTGTTCCTGTTCTGCGACGTGCTGAACCCGGATACCGGCGAGCCCTACAACCGCGACAGCCGCTCGATGGCCAAGAAGGCCCTGGCCTATGTCCAGTCGTCTGGCGTGGGCGACACCGTATTCTTCGGTCCGGAAGCCGAGTTCTTCATCTTCGACGACGTGCGCTGGAGCACGGCCCCGCACGACACGGGCTACACCTACGATTCCATCGAACTGCCGGCCAATACGGGTGCCGAGTATTCCGAAGGCAATATGGGCCACCGCCCGACGCACAAGGGCGGCTATTTCCCGGTCAACCCGACCGACAGCGCCCAGGACCTGCGCGGCGAGATGCTGGGCGTGATGCGCGATCTGGGCATGCAGCCCGAGAAGCACCACCACGAGGTCGCCCCGGCCCAGCACGAACTGGGCCTCAGGTTCAGCGACCTGCTGACCATGGCCGACCGCCTGCAGCTCTACAAATACGTCATCCACAACGTCGCCGCCGCCTACGGCAAGTCGGCGACCTTCATGGCCAAGCCGACCTTCGGCGACAACGGCTCGGGCATGCATGTGCACCAGTCGATCTGGCGTGACGGCAAGCCGCTGTTCGCGGGTGACAAATACGCCGGCCTGTCGGACCTCTGTCTCTGGTACATCGGCGGCATCATCAAACACGCCAAGGCCATCAACGCCTTCGCCAACTCGACCACCAACTCCTACAAGCGGCTGGTCCCCGGCTATGAAGCCCCGGTCAAACTGGCCTATTCGTCGCGCAACCGCTCGGCCTCGATCCGTATTCCGTGGGTCAATTCGCCGAAGGCCAAGCGGATCGAAGCCCGCTTCCCCGATCCGATGGGCAACCCCTATCTGACCTTCGTCGCCCTGCTGATGGCCGGCCTCGACGGGATCGAGAACCGCATCGATCCGGGCGCGCCGGCCGACAAGAACCTCTACGACCTGCCGCCGGAAGAGCGCGGCTCGATCCCCGAGGTCTGCGGCTCGCTGAAGGAAGCACTCGACAACCTCGACCAGGACCGCGCCTTCCTCAAGAAGGGCGGCGTCATGGATGACGACTTCATCGACAGCTATATCGAGCTGAAGATGGAAGAGGTGATGCGCCTGCAACTGCACCCGCACCCGGTCGAATTCGACATGTACTACAGCTGCTGATCGGCGGCTGAGGCTGAACGAAGGACGGCGCCGGACGGGAAACTGTCCGGCGCCGTTTTCTTTATGGCTTTCTGCCCCTTAGCGGTTGGTCGTCTCGACCTCGAGGCCATTCGAGCCCGCGCGCACGGTCGTGGTGTCGCCCTCGCGGCGGTCGCTTTCGATGACCACGGGAGGCGAGGGGACAGCGACCTCGCGCTCGATCACGATCGGGGCGGCCGGGACTTCCCGGGTCTCGACGATGGTCGTCTCCGTGGCGCGGTCGGCGGTGTTGTCTGCCGGGGTGCAGGCCGCGGTGGCGAAGGCGACGGCGCCGAGGGCGACGACGCTGATGAGGCGATGGGCGGTGATCATGCTCGGACTCCTGAAGGGAACCCGATGCAAACGGCCACGCTCTCTGGAGGTTCCGGTGGGCCCGCGGCTCAGGCCAGGCCCTCGGCCGCATCCGCCTTCTTGCGCCGCAGTTCGATCAGCCGCACACACCAGATAGAAACTTCGTAGAGCAGCACCAGGGGTATGGCGAGCATGATCTGGCTGATCGGATCGGGCGGTGTCACCACGGCGGCGACCACGACCACGGCCATGATCGCATAGCGGCGACCCTCGGCCATCAGCCGGGAGGAAATCATCCCGGCCAGACCCAGCAGGGTCATCACCACCGGCAGCTGGAAGCACAGGCCGAAGGCCAGGATCAGGGCGGTGACCAGATTCAGATAGTCCGACACCTTGGGCAGCAGGGCGGCCGAGACGCCGCCGCCGGTGATCTGCTGGCTCAGGGAGAACCACATGACGAACGGCAGCATGACGAAATAGACCAGCGCGGCCCCCAGGGTGAACAGCAGGGGCGCCGCCACCAGGAAGGGCAGGAAGGCCCCCTTTTCATTCCGGTAGAGGCCCGGGGCCACGAACCGGTAGAGCTGCCAGGCGAGGACCGGGAAGGCCAGGACAATGGCTCCGAAGCCGGCCAGCTTCATCTTGGTGAACAGGATTTCCAGCGGCGCTGTGTAGATCAGATTGACCGTCTGGCCGTCGACGCCGGGCAGGGGCATCAGCCCGGCCGTGCCCATGATCAGGTCCAGTGGCGAGACGTGGCCATGGGGCCCCACCGCCTGGTGGAAGGCCGCGGCCGCCGCAAACGGCTTCACGAGGAAGATGTACAACGGCTCGGCGAAGGCGAAACAGACGAAGAAGGCGAGGATGAAGGCGACCACGCAGATCACCAGCCGCCCGCGCAACTCGATCAGGTGATCCATCAGGGGCGCGCGTGACGCCTCGATCTCGGCCTCGTCGGCCTCGTGCCGGCTCACAGCTCGCCCTTCCTCGAACGGGCGGACCGCGCGGTGCCGCTGGCGGTCTTGCGGGAGACCGCCGGGGCGTCACCCGCCTTCGCCGGTGACTTGCGGGATTTGGTCGCGGCCTTGACCGGGGCTTTCGGCGTGGGCGCCGCCACGGGGTCGAGCGGCGTCATCACCGGCGGGGTGTCGGGCCATTCGTCCGGGGCGGCCAACATGACGGGCTCGTCCAGCGGCCGGTTCAGGTCGTCGCGGATTTCACGGAAGGCGGCCTCGGCCTCGGCCCCCAGCGGGACGATGCCCTGGCCGGTGCGCAGCGCCTGCACCTCCTTGCGCAGCTCATCCAGTTCGGACTGGCGCGCCATCTCGTCGAAGCTCGAGCGGAAATCATTGGCCATGGCCCGGGCGCGGGCCATCACCTTGCCGATCTTGCGCATCAGCAACGGCAAATCCTTTGGCCCCACCACAAGCAGGGCCACGATGCCGATCACGAGGATTTCAAAGCCGCCGATACCGGGGCCGAGGCCACCCATCCGTCAGGTCTCCGACGTCAATGCGGGGCTTACGATTTCTGGTCTTCTTTTTCGGCGTTGGTCCGGGGCAGGGCACCCGCCCGCTCGTCCGACGGCTTGTCCGAATCGGTGTCCTTGAGGCCGTCCTTGAACGCCTTGATGCCCTTGGCTGCGTCGCCCATCAGGCCCGACAGCTTGCCGCGCCCGCCGAACAGCAGCAGGGCGACGATGGCGACCAGGGCCCAGTGCCAGATGCTGATAGTACCCACGAACCGTCTCCTCGTTCGGGCCGGTGCGCGGCCCGTTCAAACACTTGCATCGCATATAGGCGGTTCGGTGGCGCGACGCCAAGCGAACCTGTTAGGAGGCGCGCATGAGTCACGTGATCATCCACACCGATGGTGCCTGCAAGGGCAATCCCGGCCCCGGCGGCTGGGGCGCGATCCTGCAGACCGGTGGCGGTCACGAAAAGGAACTGTGCGGCGGCGAGCCCCTGACCACCAACAACCGCATGGAGCTGATGGGGGCCATAATGGCGCTCGAGGCCCTGACCCGGCCGTGCCGCGTCGATCTGCACACCGACAGCCGCTACGTCATGGACGGCATCACCAAATGGATCGGGCCGTGGAAGGCGCGCGGCTGGAAGACGGCCGAGAAGAAGCCGGTCAAGAACGAGGACCTGTGGAAACGCCTCGACGCCGCCCGCGCCCGGCACGAGGTGAAATGGCACTGGGTCAAGGGCCATGCCGGCCATGAGCTCAACGAACGTGCTGACCACCTGGCCAATCGCGGAATCGAGGCTATGCGCGGCTAGGCGGCCCGCACCTTCAGTTTCGGCCCGTCCATGCCTTCGACGATCACGCTCTCGCCTGCAGCCGGGGCCGCGCCCTCGATCTCGGCGACCCATTCGGCGCCCGAGACGAAGACCCGGCCGCGGCCGTCGACGAAGCCCTGGACCACCTGGGCCCGCTGGCCGATCAGCCGGGTGTCGCGGGCATTGATGTCCGGTGCGTCCGACGGATTGACCCGCTGGATCAGCCGGCGCGACAGCAGGGTCGCGGCTACGGTCAGGGCGGCGAACAGGGCCACCTCACCGGCAAGGCCCAGCGGCAGGCCGAGCGCCGTGACCACGGCCACAACCCCGGCCGAAACCGCCGGCCACAACAGCCACTCGGTCGAAAAGGCCGCTTCGACCGCCAGCAGCAGCACGCCGAGGGCCAGCCAGATCCAGAACGGCTGGGCAGCGTGCAGGTCAGTCAGGACGTCCATGGGTCAGGTCCTCGGGACGGAGGGACGGGGCGGGCGCGGCGGGGTTGTCCGGGCCGGGGCGGGTGCCGTCGGCACGGCGTCGCGGCGGACGTCGCTGCGGCCCTGCTGCTGTTCCCTGGCCAGGCCGACCAGCTCGCCCAGGCCGGCGATGGTGCCGACCAGGCCGGACATCTCCGCCGGGACGATGACCGTCTTGGCCGTCGGATTGCGGGCCAGTTCGGCGAAGGCCTCGACGTATTTCTGGGCCACGAAATAGTTGATGGCATTGACGTCGCCGGCCGCGATGGCCTGGGACACCATGGCGGTCGCCTTGGCCTCGGCCTCGGCTTCACGTTCGCGGGCCTCGGCGTCGCGGAAGGCGGCTTCGCGGCGGCCCTCGGCTTCCAGAATGGCAGCCTGCTTGGCCCCCTCGGCGCGGGCGATGGCGGCCTGTTTCTCGCCGTCGGCCTCGGTGATGACGGCGCGGCGCTCGCGCTCGGCCTTCATCTGGCGGGCCATGGCATTGGTGATGTCGGCCGGCGGGGTCAGGTCCTTGATCTCGATCCGGTTGACCTTGACGCCCCAGGGCTCGGTCGCCGCATCGATCACGGTCAGCAGGCGCGAGTTGATCGAGTCGCGCTGGAACAGCACCTCGTCCAGCTCCATCGAACCGACCACGGTGCGCAGATTGGTCGAGCACAGCTGGGTGATGGCATAGGGCAGGTTCTCGATCCGGTAGGCGGCGGCCGAGGCCTCCATCACCTGGATGAAGACAATGGCGTCCACCTTGACCATGGCATTGTCCTTGGTGATCACCTCTTGCTGAGGCACATCAAGAACTTGCTCCATCATATTCATGCGCCGCCCGATGCGCTCGACGAAGGGCGTGAGGATGCTGATGCCGGGGCTGAGGGTCCGGGTGTATTTGCCGAACCGTTCGACGGTCATCTCGCGGCCCTGGGGCACGATCTTGACCACACTGAACAGCAGCACAAAGGCCAGCACCACCAGTGCGACCGTGAAGAGAAGCGACGTGTCCATGATATCTCCCTGTCCCGGACAGGTTAGCACCCTGTGGCCGCTGCGCCACAGAAACCGGCTGCGGCATAGATGACATCGGCGTAATCCGGGTCGCTCAGCGCGCGGCGGCGGCCATCCGGATGATCCGGCGCGTCTCGGACCAGTCGACCAGGGCCTCGACTTCATCCAGGGCCACGAACCGCGCCTCGGCAGCGTCATCCCCCGCCACCGGCTCACCCGACAGCCAGCGGGCCGCATAGTCGATTAGCACATAGTGCCGCCCTGCGTCGGGAAACAGGCCGTCGACCACGTCGATCAGACCCGTGATCTCGGCCTCGACCCCGGTTTCCTCGCGCAGTTCCCGCAGGGCGGCCTCCACCGCCCGTTCGCCGGGCTCGATGCGCCCGCCGGGCAGGCTCCACTCGCCCTGACGCGGCGGCGTCCCGCGCCGGATCAGCAGCACCGAATCGCCGCGCAGACAGACGACGCCGACGGCGGGGACGGGGGTGGGAAGGGGCGGGCTCATCCGACAACCGTGGCTTGGCCCTTTCGCCGCGTCCATGACTTTGAGACAAGGCCTGCATGACCGCTCCTTCGCCTGCCGCGCTTGCCGCCCTGAAATCCGCTCTCGGCGAGGGCGGCTGGACCGAGGATCCGGCCGAGATCGCGCCCTGGCTGACCGAGTGGCGCAATCGCTGGCAGGGCCATACGCCGCTGATGCTGACGCCGCGTTCGACCGCCCAGGTGGCCGCGGCCGTCCGCGTCTGTGCCGAACATCGTGTCGCCATCGTGCCCCAGGGCGGCGACACCGGCCTGGTCGGCGGCCAGATTCCCTTCGGCGAGGTCCTGCTCTCGACCCGCAGGCTGCGCGCCGTGCGCGATGTGACCCCGCTGGACGACGCCATGACCGTCGAGGCCGGGATCACCCTTCTGGAGGCGCAACAGGCCGCCACGGCCGCCGATAGGCTGTTTCCGCTCAGCCTGGCCGCCGAGGGCACGGCCACCATCGGCGGGGTCATCTCGACCAATGCCGGCGGAACCGCGGTGCTCCGCTACGGCATGATGCGCGACCTGGTGCTGGGCATTGAGGCGGTGATGCCGGACGGCGAGGTCTTCAACGGCCTGAAGCGCCTGCGCAAGGACAACACCGGCTATGACCTGAAACAGCTGCTGATCGGGGCCGAGGGCACGCTCGGCGTGGTCACCGCCGCGACCCTGAAACTGTTCCCGGTCATGCGCAGCCGCGCCACCGCCATGGTCGGGCTGGATGCACCCGCGGCCGCTATCGAACTTCTGGCCCGCGCCAAGGCCGAGACCGGCGGCGGGGTCGAGGCCTTCGAACTGATGAAGCGGATCGGCATGGGCTTCGTCCTCGCCAACATCCCCGACACCCGCGAGCCGCTGGACTCGACGCCGCCCTGGTACGTCCTGATCGAACTGGTCTCGGGCGAGCCCGGCGCGGCCGACGCGGCCATGGAGCGGCTGCTGACCCATGCCTTCGAGACCGGCCTGATCAACGATGCCGCCATCGCCCAGAACGACGCCCAGCGTGCCGCCTTCTGGAAGGTGCGCGAGGAACAGTCCGCCGCCCAGAAGCCCGAGGGCGGCGGCTGGAAGCACGATGTCTCCGTCCCGCTCTCTCGCATCGCCGAATTTCTCGAGGAAGCCACCGCCGCCGTGGAACGCTTCCATCCCGGTGCCCGGGTCAGCGCCTTCGGCCACGTCGGCGACGGCAATCTCCACTATGACGTGCTCTGCCCTGTCGGCGGCGACCGCCCGGCCTTCCTGGCGCGCTGGGAGGAAGGTTCGCAGATCGTCCACGACATCGTCGCCCGCTACGACGGCTCCATCTCCGCCGAACACGGCCTCGGCCGCCTCAAGACGGAAGAGGCCCGGCGCTACAAGTCGCCGTTGGAAATCCGGACCATGCAGGCCGTCCGCGCCGCCATCGACCCCCACCGGATCATGAACCCCGGCGTGCTGTTCTAGCCGGTATTCCACCTCAGGATGGCCACAGTTCGAGCCGTTCATCCGTCAAGGTCCAAGCTCGGGGGACTTCGGAATGCTCGCGATCCTGAAACGCCATGTCGGTCCCCTGTCGCTCGGGCTCGCGGCCCTGGTCGGCGTCTGCGCCGCCGTCGGTACGGCCAGCCCTTTCCGGCCTGTGGTCTCGGCGGAGGGGCTTCCGGCCTTCGCTTCCGAAGACCAGTTCCGCGCCTTCTTCCGCCAGCGCGAGGCCGCCATCGCGGCGCAGATGCGCGGCCAGTTCAGCGACGACGCCGTGTCGATGGAGGTCGCCTCACCGGCCATGATGGTCCCGGCGGCCGATGCCGCCGCCGAAACGGCCGGCGACTCCATCACCAACGTCCAGGAGACGGGCGTCGACGAAGGCGGGATCGTCAAGGCGAACGGCGACTATCTCGTGGTGCTGCGGCGTGGCCGGCTGTTCACGCTTTCGACGGCGGGCGGACTTCGGGCCGTCGACTCTATCGACGTCCCGCCGCCGGGTGCGCCGGCCCCGAAGACCGCCTGGGACGGATCCTGGTACGACGAGATGCTGGTGGTTGGCGACCGGGTCGTGGTCATCGGCTACAGCTATGAGACGCAGGGCACGGAGATTCTCCGCTTCCGCCTCTCTCCCGAAGGGCAGCTCAGCTTCGAGGACGCCTACCGCCTGCGCGCCAGCGACTATTTTTCGGCCGAGAACTACGCCTCGCGCCTGATCGGCGATGAGCTGGTCCTCTACAACGTCCGTTATCTCTGGCAGGTCGAGGATCCGATGGCGGTCTTGCCGGCGCTGACTGACGAGACGCCCGGTCGGCCGCGAACGACCGAGGTGCTTGCGAGGCCGGAGGATGTCTTCATCGATTCCCGGGCCCGGCCTTCCGATCCCGATCTCAATGCCCTGCATTCGGTGACCCGCTGCGACCTGACCGCACCGCGGCTGGACTGTCAGGCGACCGCCATCCTCGGGCCGGAGTCGCGCACCTTCTACGTCTCGCCCGAGGCCATCTATTTCTGGACGACGACCTGGGTCCGCGACCCCGCGCCGAACAGCCGTCCGCCGGCCAGCGTCTATCGCATGCCCCTGGACGGCGGGCGGCCACAGGCGGTCCGGGCCTCGGGCACCCCTCTGGATCAGTTCTCGTTCCGCGAAGACAGGCAACGCGGCCGTCTCGAGGTCGTGGTCCAGTCCGACGGTGGCGGCGACGCCATGTGGGATCGCGAAACGCGGGAGGGGAGTGTGGCCCTGCTCAGCCTGCCGCTGTCTCGCTTCGGCGACGGATCCGGCACCGCGCGCCCCGGTGACTACCGCACCCTTCCCAACCTGCCCCGGGACGGCTGGCAGCGACACAACCGCTTCGTGGGCGATCATCTGCTCTACGCTGCGGTTCGCCCATCGGCGGATGGCGAGGATGAGCGCGGCGGCGTCCTTCTGACCATGCGGGTCGACGACGGCCGGACGCGGACCTTCGACCTGGCAACGCCGGTCAGTCGTATCGAGGCGCTCGGCTCTGACGCCCTGATCGTCACCAGCGGCAATCAGGCCCTGACGCTGACCGCCATCGAGCTGAACGGGAGGCGGCCCGAACTCGGTGCGCGCTACGCCGTACCGAACGCCGGCGAGTCCGAGGGCCGCAGTCACGGGTTCTTCTTCCGTCCCGATGAGCGGGGCGCCGCGGAGGGGCTGCTGGGCCTTCCGATGGAGCGTTTCGTGGCGCTGGATTCGCGTCGTCAGCCGACCAGGGGCGGCGTCGACATGCTGTTCTTGCGTCGCGGCCCCGGCTCGCTGGCGGCGCTCGGGGCCCTGTCCACTGGAGGCACCGGACGGGAGGATTTCTGTCGCGTCTCCTGCATCGACTGGTATGGCGCGTCCCGCCCGATCTTCCTGCGCGGCCGCGTCTTCGCCCTGATGGGTTATGAACTGGTCGAGGGCCGGGAGGAGGGCGGTCGCATTCGGGAGATCGCCCGTCTGGACTTCACCCCCCGCCGGACCACGATCGCCCGTCTTGCCCCTGCGGCCTGATCGTCCTACCCCTCCGGCTCGATTCAACGCTGCCGGAGACCTGACATGACCCTCGCCCTGCTGTTCCCCGGACAAGGCAGCCAGTCGGTCGGCATGGGGGTTGCGCTCGCTGACGCCTTCGCCTCGGCGCGTGAGGTCTATGCCGAGATCGACGAGGCTCTCGGTCAGAAGCTGTCGGTCCTGATGCGCGAGGGCCCCGAGGACCAGCTGACCCTGACCGAGAACGCCCAGCCCGCCCTGATGGCCGTGTCGCTGGCCGCCGCGCGTGTTCTCAAGGTCGAGTTCGGCGTCGATGTCAGCCGCGCGGGCTTTGTCGCCGGCCATTCGCTGGGCGAGTATTCGGCCCTGTGCGCCGCCGGTTCGATCACCCTGGCCGACACCGCCCGCCTGCTGAAGCTGCGCGGCCAGGCCATGCAGCGTGCCGTGCCCGTGGGCCGCGGCGCCATGGCCTCGTTGATCGGGCCGAAGACCGACCTGGCCCTGGCTGAGGCCGCGGCGGCGGCGGGCTCCGAGGTCGGCGTCTGTGTCGTCGCCAATGACAACAACGCCGGCAACATCGTCATCTCGGGCGACAAGGCCGCCGTCGACCGGGCCATCGAAAAGGCCAAGGAACTGGGTGCCCGCGCCATTCCCCTGAACGTCTCGGCCCCCTTCCACTGCCCGCTGATGCAGCCCGCCGCCGACGAAATGGCCACGGCGCTCGGCTCCGCGACCATCGTCGCCCCCTCGGTCGCCGTCGTCGCCAATGTCACGGCGCGCCCCGAGACCGACCCCGAGGTCCTGCGCCGCCTGCTGGTCGAACAGGTCACTGGCCGCGTCCGCTGGCGCGAGAGCATGGAATGGATGGCCGGCGAGGGCGGCGTGACCCGCTTCGCCGAGATCGGCTCGGGCAAGGTCCTGGCCGGCATGGCCAAACGGATCGCGCCGGACGCCGAGAGCCTGTCGCTGAACACGCCGGAAGACCTGGAAGCGTTCGCGAAGTCGCTTTGAGTGGTTCGTGGCCAGTGATTGGCTGGGGCGTCCACCCGCTCTCCAATCCGCCTTCACCGGCCACGCTGCTTCGTTCACTAATCACCAATCACTGATCACTGACCACTCGTCACTCCTCACTCCTCCGGAGCCCTCTCATGTTCAATCTCACCGGCAAGACCGCCCTCGTGACCGGCGCGACCGGCGGCATCGGCGGGGCCATCGCCCGGGCCCTGCATGCCCAGGGCGCGACCGTCGTCCTGTCCGGCACCCGCGAGGCGGTGCTGCAGGAGCTGGCCGGGGAACTCGGCGCGCGCGCCTTCGTCGCTGCCGCCAATCTGTCGGACCCTGAGTCGGTCGACGGCCTGCTGGCCCGGGCCGAGGAAGCCGCTGGTGCCCCGCTCGACATCCTCGTCGCCAACGCCGGCATCACGAAGGACGGCCTGCTGATGCGGATGAAGGACGAGGACTTCCAGGACGTCATCCGCGTCAACCTCGAGAGCTATTTCCGCCTCTCGCGCGCCGCCATGAAGGGGATGATGAAGCGCCGCTCGGGCCGGATCATCGGCATCACCTCCGTCGTCGGCGTCACCGGTAACCCGGGCCAGACCAACTACGCCGCCTCCAAGGCCGGGATGATCGGCTTCTCCAAGTCGCTGGCGCAGGAAGTCGGCTCGCGCGGCATTACCGTGAACTGTATCGCCCCGGGCTTCATCGCCTCGCCGATGACCGACGTGCTGAACGAGACCCAGCGCGAGACCATCCTGAAGAACATCCCCGCCGGCCGGCTGGGCACGGGCGACGAGATCGCCGCCGCGGCCGTCTATCTGTCCTCGGACGAAGCCGCCTATGTCACGGGCCAGACCCTGCATGTGAACGGCGGCATGGCGATGATCTAGGGCCCGCACGCGGCCGCCGGGCGGGCAGTCCTGACGGCGCAAAGCTGTCGCGAGACTGTTTCCAGCCGGTGCCGCCGTGCTAAACCCCGGTTGGATGGTTCGCCCGAGTCTGTGTTCAGCACTTGCGCAGCCGTCGCCGTCGTCATACGGCAAGACAGAGACAACGCGGCCCGTGCGGCCCTTAAAGCAGAGACTCCCATGTCCGATACCCTGGAACGCGTCCGCAAGATCGTCATCGACCACCTGGACGCCGATCCGGAGAAGGTCGTTGAAAAGGCCAGCTTCATCGACGACCTGGGCGCTGACTCGCTCGACAACGTCGAACTGGTCATGGCCTTCGAGGAAGAATTCGACATCGAAATCCCGGACGACGCCGCCGAGCACATCCAGACGGTCGGCGACGCCGTGAAGTTCATCGACGAGAAGCTGGCCGGCTGATCGCTGCCGCTTTCGATACGGCTTTGATGGCCGCCGTGGCGCGCCCCTAGCGGGGCCGCCCGGCGGCCATTACTGTTTGTGGTCTGGATTCTCTAACGAGGAGCGCTCATGCGCCGTGTCGTCGTCACCGGCCTCGGTCTGCTCACCCCCCTCGGCTGGGGCGTGGAGCATAACTGGAAGGGCATCCTCGAGGGGCGGTCGGGCATCGGCCCGATCACCAATTTCGACACCGAGGGCTTCGGCTGCACCATTGCGGGCGAGATTCCGTCGGTCGACGGCCGCGGCGGCGGGGCTCCCGGCCAGCCGGGCGTGTTCGACCATGAACAGGTCATGTCGCCCAAGGACCGCAAACGCGTCGATGACTTCATCGTCTATGCCATCGCCGCCGCCGACGAGGCCCTGGCCGACGCCGGCTGGAAGCCCGAGACCGAGGAGCAGCGCGAGCGGACCGGCGTCATGGTCGGCTCCGGCATCGGTGGGCTGGGCCCCATCGCCGACACCGCCGTCATCCTCAAGGAGCAGGGCCCGCGCCGGGTCAGCCCCTTCTTCATCCCCTCGGCCCTGATCAATCTGACCTCGGGCCAGATCTCGATCCGTCACGGCCTCAAGGGCCCGAATCACTCCGTCGTCACCGCCTGCGCCACCGGTGCCCATGCCATCGGCGATGCGGCCCGGATGATCATGATGGACGACGCCGACGTCATGGTGGCGGGCGGGGCCGAGAGCTCCATCGTCCCCATCGGCATCGCCGGCTTCCTCGCCTGCAAGGCCCTTTGCACCGCCTATAATGACGCGCCCGAAAAGGCCTCGCGCCCCTGGGACAAGGACCACTCGGGCTTCGTCATGGGCGAGGGGGCCGGCATTGTGGTGCTGGAAGAGTACGAGCACGCCAGGGCGCGCGGTGCGACCATCTATGCCGAGGTCGTCGGCTACGGCATGAGCGGCGACGCCTATCACATCACCGCCCCGGCCGAGGACGGTGACGGCGGCTATCGCGCCATGCAGATGGCGGTGAAGCGGGCGGGGCTCACCGCCGCCGACATCGACTACGTCAATGCTCACGGCACCTCGACCATGGCCGACTGGATCGAGGCCGGCGCGATCGAGAAGCTGATGGGCGACCACGCCCCCAATGTCGCCCTGTCCTCGACCAAGTCGATGACCGGCCACCTGCTGGGGGCTGCCGGGGCCATTGAGGCGATTTTCTGCATCCTGGCCATTCGGGACCAGATCGCCCCGCCGACCATCAACCTCGACAATCCGGAGCGGGAAACCGCGCTGAACCTCGTGCGCGGCAAGGGTCAGCCGATGGAAATCGACGTGGCCATGTCCAACAGTTTCGGCTTCGGCGGCACCAATGCCTCGATCCTCTTCCGGAAGGTCGGCTGATGTCGAAGGCACCGCTCTCGGGTCGAAAGACCGCCTTTCTGGCCGCCACGGCGACCTTCAGCACCTTCCTGATCATCGCCCTGATCGCGGCCTGGAGTGTCTTCTACGCGCCCGGCCCGGCGGCGCGCGAGGGTGAGTCGACCGTCATCAGCCTGCCCAGCGGGGCCGGGGTCAGCGCCATCGCCGCCACCCTGAAGTCGGCCGGGGTGATCCGCTCGACCGACATGTTCAAGGCCGCCGCCACCCTGACGGGGGCCGACCGCAAGCTGCGTGCGGGCGAATATGAGGTGCCGAGCAAGGCCTCGCTCCGCTCCGTCCTGGTCCTGCTGGTCCAGGGCCGGGTGGTCCGCCACTACGTCACCCTGCCGGAAGGCTGGTCCTCGGCCCAGGCGGTCGAGATCCTGAACAAACAGACCATTCTGACGGGGACCATCGACGCCATTCCCGAGGAGGCCAGTCTCTGGCCCGACACCTATGAGATCAGCCGTGGCGACACCCGCTCCTCGGTCATCGCCCGCATGCGCCGGGCCCGGGACGAGAACCTCGCCCGCCTCTGGGCCGCCCGCGGTCCCGCCACCGTCGTGCGGACCCCCGAGGAGGCCATGATCCTGGCCTCTATCGTCGAGAAGGAGACCGGTCTCGCCGCTGAACGCCCCCGCGTCGCCGCCGTCTTCACCAACCGTCTCCGGACCGGCATGCGTCTGGAGAGCGATCCCACGATCGAATACGGCCTCACCAAGGGTGTGCCGCTTCGCCGGGGCCTGAGGCGGTCCGAGCTGGACCGGCCCAATCCGTGGAACACCTATCAGATCGACGGCCTGCCCCCGACCGCCATTTCCAACCCCGGCCGCGATGCCGTCGCCGCCGTGCTGAACCCGCCGTCGACGTCCGACATCTTCTTCGTCGCCGACGGCTCGGGCGGCCACGCCTTTGCCCGGACCTATGAGGAGCACCTCGCCAATGTGGCCCGCTGGCGCGAGATCGAGCGACGTCGGGCGGGTCTGCCGCCGGAGCCCGTCCCCGCGCCGGCCGAGCCCGCCGGCACGGCCGTTCCTCCCGGTGCCCGCGTGATCACCGTGCCCGCCCCGGCCCCCGCCGGATGAGCGTCATCTCCGGCATGACCGGCTTCGGTCGGGCCGACGGCGCGGCAGAGGACTGGAGCTGGTCGGTCGAGGCCCGCTCGGTCAACGGCCGCAACCTGGAGGTCCGCTTCCGCGGCCCGCCGGGCTTTGACAGCCTCGAGCGCCATGCCAAGAGCGCCGCCCAGGCCCGGCTCAGCCGCGGTCAGGTCACCCTCGGTATCCAGGCCAAGCGCGCCGATCCGGGTGCGGCTGCGCTCAAGGTCAATCAGGACATCCTCGCCCGCTATCTGGTTCTGGCCAACCAGTTGGCGGAGGAGGGGGCGACCCCGCCGTCCGCCGACGGACTGCTGTCCCTGCGCGGGGTGCTGGAGGCCCCCGAAGTGGTCGACGACCCCGAGGGCCACGCCGCCGTCGAGGCCGCCATGGCCGCCTCGATCGACCAGGCTCTGGACGCCCTGAAACTGTTCCGGGAGCGCGAGGGTTCCCAGCTCCTGCCGGTGGTCACCGACTTCATCGACCGGATCGCCGCCCTGACCGCCGCGGCCGAGACGGAAGCCACCGCACAGACCGCCGCGATCCGCGAGCGTTTCGCTCGCCGCATGAGCGAACTGGCCCCCGACGCGCCCGGGCTCGAGGACCGGATATTCCTCGAGGCCGCCTCTCTTGCGACCAAGGCCGATGTCCGCGAGGAGCTGGACCGGCTCACCGCCCACGTTTCCTCGGCCCGGGCCCTGTTGCAGCAACCCCCCGCCGGGCGGAAACTCGACTTCCTGATGCAGGAATTCATGAGGGAGGCGAACACCCTCTGCTCGAAATCGGCTACGACCCCGCTCACCGGAATCGGCCTCGAGCTCAAGGCCGTGATCGAACAGCTGCGCGAACAGGTCCAGAATGTCGAGTGAACGCCACCCCCGCCGCGGTGTGATGCTGATCGTGGCCAGCCCCTCGGGGGCGGGCAAGACCAGCCTGTGCCGCCGCCTGATGGCCGACCACGGCGGGCTGGAGCTGTCCATCTCCATGACCACCCGCGGCATCCGGCCCGGCGAGGTCGCCGACCGCGACTATCATTACGTCGACGCCGAGGAATTCCAGCGCCTGATCGACGCCGATGCCTTCCTCGAATGGGCCGACGTCCACGGGGCCCGCTACGGCAGCCCCCGCGCCCCGATCGAACGGGCCCTGTCCGAGGGGCGCGACGTCCTGTTCGACATCGACTGGCAGGGGGCCCGGGACATTGCGGAAAAATGCCCGGAGGACGCCGTCCGCGTCTTCATCCTGCCGCCCAGCCTCGAGGAACTCCGTCGTCGCCTGGTCACCCGGTCGCAGGATGCCGACGAGGTCATCGAACGCCGCATCCACAACGCCAAGGGCGAGATCGAGCACTGCGGCGACTTCGACTATGTCCTCGTCAACGACGACTTCGACCGCAGCTATGCCGAGCTGGCGCACATCTACCACGCCGAGCGCAGCCGCCGTTTCCGCAACATCTGGGTCCAGGCCTACAAGGACACCCTGCTGAACGAGGCGGTCTGAGGGGGCCGGTCCTTCCCGGCTCCGGCCGGAAGCGCCTACGCCTTGTGAATCGCCGCCGCGATCTGGTCCGGGGAATGCCCGGTCAGGTCCTTGGCGATCTCGCCGACCACCCGCGCCGCGGTCTCCTTGTGCCAGCCCTTGCGCAACTGACCCAGGGTCCGGGGCGCGGCAATGACCAGCAGGCTTTCGACCTTGTGGTCGAGGACCAGCCGGTTCAGCACCTCGGCGACGCCCATGGCGAAACCGTCCTCGGCCTGGGTGTCATTGTCGGGATTGGCGCTGCTGGACGTATGTCCGGCCGTCCCCGAGGCACGCTCGGCCACGTGCGGCATCGCCCGGGGCGTCAGGCTGATCGACAGATGTCCGGTGTTTTCGAACAGTGCCAGCTTCTCGCCGTCGACGACGGCCACGAGGGTTCCGGGGGAAATGATCATCGGGCGTCTCCAGTCCTTCAGGGGCCTGTGAACGCTACGCCGGGGCTGCGGTTGCCGACTACCGAGGACTATTACGGAGCCCGGCCCCCGCTCAGGTCCGCTTGCGCCGGACGAGGGTGACGCCGTCCCCCTCGGCGCCGGGGCGTTCGACCGGCTGGCCGGCCACCGCGCGGGCCAGCCGCAGGAAGCCGGCCCCGTCGACCACTTCCGCCCGGACATCGGCTTCCAGCCCGGCCGCCTCGCACAGGTCGGCACCGCCCAGCGTCTTCAGGCTCGAGCGCAGCATCTTGCGCCTCTGGCCGAAGGCTGCCGCCGTGACCCGTTCCAGCGCTGTCAGCAGGGTCCGCTCCGGCCGGTCCTCGCGCGGGACCAGATGCACGACGGCGCTGGCCACCTTGGGCGGGGGGGTGAAGGCGGCGGCGGGCAGGTGCATGACCAGCCGGGCCTCGCACACCGCCTGGGCGATGACGGCCAGCCGGCCATAGGCGTCGTCCCCGGGCGCCGCGACGATCCGCTCGGCGACCTCCTTCTGGAACATCAGGGTCAGGGCGTGCGGCGTCCAGGGCCCCGTCAGCCATTTGATCAGCAGGGGCGTGCCGACATTGTAGGGCAGGTTGGACACCACATGGGCCGGTCCCTCGACCAGCTCGGCCTCGCGCACCTTCAGGGCGTCGGCCTCGATCACGGCCAGCCGTCCGGATCCGTCGTCCAGCTCGGCCAGCAGGGGCAGGAAGCGCGGATCCTTCTCGACCAGCACCACCTTGCCGGCGTCGCTCTCCAGCAGGGCGCGGGTCAGGCCGCCGGGACCGGGACCGACCTCGATTACGGCCCGCCCCCCGAACGGTCCGGCCAGCCGCACGATCTTGCGGGTGACATTCAGGTCCAGCAGGAAATGCTGGCCGAAACTCTTCTTCGCCAGCAGGCCGTGGGCGTCGAGGGTTTCGCGAAGGGAGGGGAGGTCGGAGGGGTTCACCGGTGTGTCATAGCCGGGAGAAGTGGTGAGTGGTTAGTGGATAGTGATTGCGGCCTCGACGCCAGCGGAAGGGCGGCGCGGACCGTGCCATCGCCCCGGCGTCGGCCAGCCACTAACCACTAACCACTAATCACTCTCGCGCGCGCGGCCGCCATCGTTCCCGCCAGCCGGATCGCCGCGATCAGGCTGTCGGCCCGTGCAATGCCCCTGCCGGCGATGTCGAAGCCGGTGCCGTGGTCGGGTGAGGTGCGGATCACCGGCAGGCCCAGGGTCGTGTTGACCCCGCCCCAGAAGTCCAGCGTCTTGACCGGGATCAGGGCCTGGTCGTGGTACAGGCACAGGACCGCGTCATAGGTCGCCCGCGCCTCGTCGTGGAACAGGGTGTCGGCGGGCCTGGGGTCCGAGATGGCGATGCCCTCTTCGCGCAGGGCCCTGGCGGCGGGGATCAGCACCTCGATCTCCTCCAGGCCGATCGAGCCGCTCTCGCCCGCATGGGGGTTCAGGGCGGCCAGGGCCAGGCGGGGGGCTGCGAGGCCGAAATCGCGTCGCATCGCCTCATGGACGACCCGGGCGGTGCGGCAGACGCGCTCGGCTGTGACCAGTTCGGGCACCTCGGCCAGCGGCGTATGGATGGTCACGAGACAGGCTCTCAGGTCCCGCGCGGTCAGCATCATCACCGGGCCGCGCGTCCCGGCGAATGGAACGTCGGCGGTCAGTTCGGCGATGAACTCCGTATGGCCGGGAAAGCGGAAGCCGGCGGCATAGAGGGGGGCCTTGGCGATGGGAGCCGTGACGACGCCCGACGCCTCGCCGGAGAGGGCGAGGTTCACCGCCTGCTCGATCCAGTCGGCCACGGCGCCGGCATTGGCCGGCTCGGGCCGGCCGGGCGTCACGGCGGCGGGCAGGGGGCTGTCGAGCACCGGGATGGCCCGGCCGAAGACGGCGGGGGCCTCAGCGGCGGACAGGACCGTTTCAACCGGCTGTCCCTGAGTTCGCAGCAGGGCCGCGTCGCCGATGATGACAAAGGCCGGACCTTCGGCTCTCAGGGCGGCCCAGGCCCGGGCGATGATTTCCGGCCCCACGCCCGCCGGCTCGCCCATGGACAGGGCCAGCGGCGCGGTGCCGACGGTCATCACTTGTACTCGATAAGGGCGTCCTCGCGCAGGTCGCGCATGTAGCGGCGGCCGAGGGTGGCGAGGTTGGCACGGAACAGGGTGTTCTCGATTTCCTGCGGATTCGGGGCCTCGGTGCCGCCGACGCGGCGACCGCAGACGCCCAGCAGGTGGACACCCAGCGGGGTGCGCACCGGCGTGCTCACCGAGCCGACCTCCGCCGAGCGGGCGACCTGCTGGAACTGCGGGGCCAGGTTCTGCACATCGGCCTCGCCCAGATCGGCGCCGAGCAGACCCTGTTCGGACGTCGCGCGGGCCAGCATGCTGTCGCAGGAGAGCTGCGGCCGCAGGGCCTCCAGCCGCTGGGTTGCCGCGGCCACATCGGAGTCGGTGGCCGTTTCCGGCAGCTCGATCATCACCTGCTTGATCTGCACCAGACTGGCCGAAGCCCCGTCGCGCTTGTCGCGCATGTAGATGATGTAGACGCCGCCATCGACCGGGATCGGCCGCGACAGCTGTCCGACGGCGAGCTGGTCAAGGGCCTGCTGCAAGGCCGGCTGCATGGTGCCTTCCACAACCCAGCCGGCGTCACCACCGCGCGTGGCCGACGGAGCTGCGGAAAACTGCTGTGCCACGGCCTGGAAGGGTGCGCCCTGGACCATCTGCTGTACCAGTTGGTTGGCACCGTTCAGCGCCGCCTGCTGGCCGCCGACGCGGGCGGACTCGATATAGATTTCGCCGATCAGATACTGCTTCTTCGTGGCGGCTTCGGACACCTGCCGCAGGGCAGCGTTGACGGCGGCCCGGCTGACGCGGGCCCGGCTCTGGAAGCGCCCCCCGACCAGCTGCGACCAGCCGATCTGGGTCCGGACCTGTTCGCGCAGGGTTGTGGGGCGGATGCCGCCCTGGGCCAGGAATTCGACATAGGCCTGGGGCGAGGCACCGACCTCCTGGGCCATGGAAGCGATTTCCGCCTCAACCTCCTGGTCGCTGACGACGAGGTCTTCGTACTTGGCCAGCTCCTGGACCTGCAGCCGCTCGTCCACGAGGGCGTTCAGGGCCTGCTGCTGGATGGCCGGGATGTTCTCCGGAGTCGGCTGGACCTGGGTCATGGCGATCACCAGCAACATGCGCTGGCGGAGGTCGAACCCGGTGATGACACTGTCATTGACCGTGGCCAGGATGCCGTCCGACATCTGGAACGCCGGTGCGGCCGGGGGGGCGGCCGGGGCGGCCTCGGCGGCGGGATTCAAGGTGCCGGCGGCCGCCGGCTGTGCCGGAGGCGCGGTCTGGGCCATGGCCTGACCGGCCAGGAGGGCGGCGATCGCCACGCCCGTCATGTAACGCTGCAAACCCATGTCAGTCCTGATTCCTCAAGCGGTGCTGGTCCGGATTCTGTTCCGGATTTGCGGACCGCATACCCCTGGGCAGCGCGGCCGTCAGCGCCCGTCGCTGCGTCAATACCCTGTACCGCCGAAAGTGGCGAGGTTTAGGCGCACATAGACCCCTTCGGATGGTCCGGTCGGACGCACCCGGGTGTTGTCACGCCGATAACCGATCTCGAAGCGGAAGCAGTCGTCGTCGAACAGGAGGCCGACTTCCGAGCGGGTGATGATGTCCCGTTCCAGATCGGCGATGCCTGTGACGGCGACACCCCAATTGCCATAGACAAACTGCTGGCCGGCCAGTTGCACGAATTCGTAGTTGCGATTGAGCGGCCCGGCGAGGGGATTGGAGCGATCGACGATGTAGCTGACCGTCGCCTGGTTCCGGCGCCCCCAGCGCCCGTCCACGGCCGCCTCGGCCCGCCGGGTTTCCCCCGAGGAGTCGATCGTGGCGTGGCCCCAGCCGCGGATCCGGTCCGACGGCGAAAAACTGCCCTGTACGACCCAGTCGGACGACTGGCCGGCCAGGCCGGTCGGGTCATAGAGTTGCGCCGGTGCGTCGGGGATCGGGGTCAGGAAGGCCGGTTCCTCATCGGCGCGATAGCTGCGGCCGATGAACAGGCTGGCCTGCCGGCCCGCATCCCAGCGCAGGGTGGCCCGGGTCCCGAGGGTCAGGCGCGTCCCGCCTTCGCTCAGGTCATAGCCGGGGAAGCGGTCGATCCGGAACAGGGAGCTTTCGTCCAGTTCCAGGGTCTGGCTGTCCTCGTTCGGGATGCGCGGATCGAGGTCTGATCCGGTCGATGCCGAAAACTGGGCCATCGGCTCAAGGACCAGATCGGCGTCCGGGCTCACCCGGCGGTAGAGGGGATAGCTGATGTCGAGCCCGGCGGTGGCGCGGCCCCGCGGTATGGCTTTGCTGTCCTGTCCAAGCATCGGCGGGAGGTCACCGACCGAATAGATGTCGGCGCGAACGTCGATGAAGGGCTCCCACCGCACGCCGAGGGGCGAGACCAGGGCTCGGCGCCATTCGGCCTGGCCCGAGACCCGACGACTGTCGATGCCGGGCAGGCCGAGCGTCGGCCCGGACGGGATGATTTCGGGACGCAGCACCGGGCCGCCGACATAGTCATCCCGATACAGGGAGACCGCCGAGCCGCGCAGACGCAGGCGGCCGCCGAGAACCGGTCCGGACGGCTCCCACCGAGCCTCGATCAGCGGGGCCACCAGGGGCAGGGCACCGTCCGCCTCGAACTCGTTCAAGGCCGGCGTGACGGGATCGAAGCGGGTGACCCGCAGGCTCTGCAGGGCGAAGGCGGCAACCGAGACATAGGACCGGTTGGTCTGCCGCTCGGCATAGAGCTGGGTGATCAGCCGGCGCTGGTCGCCGTAGTAGAGACCGTTGTCCTGGTATGGGTCACGGATGTCGTAACGGTCGAACAGGGTCTTATCCGACACCCACTCGGCGGTGAAGCCCCAGCGCCAGGGGCCGTCCGGATCGAACCGGCCATGGCTCAGGAGATAGCTGCGGCTGGTGCGGTCGCCGTATTTGACGTTGCTCTCGGCGTCGCCGTCACCGTCAAGGTCGAAATCGCCGAAGCTGCGTTCGTTTGTGTAGCCCCCGCGCGCGACGATCAGGCCGTCGGTCAGGCGACGGCGCCATTGCAGATTCAGCAAGGGCGCTACGTCGGTGTTGAACTGCGGGCTGATCAGCCAGTCCTCGGACGGCGAAATGACCCGGAGATAGGGCATCTCAAGGCTCAGGCCGCGGCCCTCGTCATAGCTGGGGATCGGCACCAGGAAGCCCGAGGCCCGCACGACCGTCGGATCGGGGTGGGCAAAGAACGGCATGTAGAACACCGGCACGCCGCCAACCCGGAACACGGCATTGCGATACAGGATCGCGCGCAGGGCCTCATCCTGCACCACCTTCTCCGCCTGGATGGCGATGCTCGGCTCTGTCGGATTTCCGTCGGCGTCGCAGATCGGGCAGGGCGTGAAGAGGGCGTAGTTGAGCTCGTTGACCTTCTCGCTCCGGCGCACCGCCGTGGCGGCCAGCAGGCTGGCACCGTTGCGGAAACGCGTGGCGAAATCGACGGCCGCGCCCGCGCGAAGGTCCGAATCAAGTTCCAGATGGCTGGCGAAGACGACATTGCCCTCGGGATCCGTGAACTCGACGCGGCGGTCCGCCGTGGCAATGCCGAGGCCGAGGTCATAGGTGACGGCACCGGCGCGGAGGGTCGCGTCGCGGAAGCGGGCCAGAACACGATCGGCACCGGCGGATTCCGCTGCGATCACATCGCCGGTCCGCGCGGCGGAATCTGCTTCGATATAGACCGCTTCGGCCGGCAGCCCGTCCGCAGAGGGCTGCACGGGTGCGGGGGCGACCGGTGCCTGCTGTGCCTGTGCCGTACCCGCCGACGAGACCAGCGCGATTGCGGCCGCACCGGCCAGGAGCCGGTAGCGCAAGGCTCCCAAATCGGGCGCGCGGCGGACACGCTGCATGCAGGAAATCACTCTGGAGGGCGTATGGACGGGTGGGCCGGTTCGCTTAGCCGTCTTCGGTATAGAACAGCAAGGTGAAGGCGGCGAGCGCCGTGAGCAAGGGCGGCAGCCAGGCCGCCAGCCAGGGCGGGATCACCTCAGCCGTTCCGAAGGCCGATGCGGCCTGGTTGACGAAGAAGAAGGCAAATCCCAGCACCACGGCGGCCACGCTCATCCTGGCCAGGTCGCCCAACCGCATCAGCCGCAGCGAGAAGGCCGCGGCGAGGATCGACATGGCCGCAAACATCAGGGGCGTCGCCAGCAACTGCTGCAGGCGAAGGCGATAGGCGGTGGAAGAAAAGCCCGCGGCCTCGACCCGCTCCACCTGGGCCGGCAGGGACCAGAAGGAGGTCGCCTGCGGTCGGGCGAAGCGTTCGAACGCCTCTTCATCGGCCAGGCTGGAGGGGAGGTCGAGGGTGGCATAGCGGACTGCGCGCTGGCCGATCTCGGCCCCAACCGCATCGACGAGCCGCCAACTGCCGTTCGACAGTGAGGCCGAGTCGGCGTCGATCCGCTCGGAGAAGGTCCGCATGCCCCGGCCGTCGTTGGTGTAGATGAAGAAGGTCACGTCCAGCAGCCGCGCCCTGGACCGGTCCTGGCGCTCGGCCCGGATCACCATCTGGCGGGTGTCGTCGCCCTCACGGATCCAGACCGTCTGGCTGGCTTCCGCGCCCGCGGCAGATCCGGAAAGCCGGGCTCTTTCACGCTGGAACAGGCCGTCGGCGGAGGCCGCCAGCGGGCCCAGGGCGGTGACGGTGATGATCCCGAGCATGAGGGCCGCGCCTGCCGCCGGCAGCACGAACCGCCAGGCCGAAACCCCTGCCGCCCGCATGGCGATCAACTCGCTTCGCCGGTTCAGCCCGACAAAGGCTGCCAGCGTTCCGAACAGAAAGACGAACGGCAGCAACTGGATGATCACCTGCGGCGACTTCAGCAGCATCAGGCCAAGGATGCGGATCCCCGACAGGTCAACGTCCGAGCCGACACCCCGCGAGATCTCGACGAAATCGATCAGCATGATCAGCGCCGCGATCACCCCCAGGGCGAGGCCCAGCGATCTGGCCTGCTGCACCAGCACATAGCGTTCGATCCGGCCAAGCCTCAGCCCGGGCACCGAAAGGGGCGCGCGGCCGGTCATGCGAAACGCGCCTTCAACTGTTCGAGGAACGGCCGGTCCTGACGCCGCCGAGGTTTCAGCGCCCGGAACAGCAGTCTCAGGGCGATGGCCGTCGCCACGATCGGGAGAAGATACTGGAAGACGTTCAGCCAGCTGTTCCAGGCGCTGGCCGAGACAATGCCGTAGCCGGCGACGCGGATGATCAGGAAGGCGGCCGCGGCCTGGGCGATTCGGGAGCCGTAGCCGGTCCGGCTGAACGGCCCGCCGATGATGGCTGTCAGTGCCAGGGCCATGGCCATCAGGGCATAGAAGGGGGCGGACAATCGCAGATGCCCTTCAGCCATGAGCTCGCCAGCCGACCCGACCCGTTCGAGATCGCCCGGCGAAGGATTGAACAACTGGGTCAGATACAGGTCCGTCGGCTTGTACCGGACCCTGTCCGTCACGGCCGCATAGGGCGACAGATCAACCACGGTCTGGGCAAAGGAGCCGTAGGTCAGCACGCCCCGGCTGGAATAGCGGGTCGTCGAGGCGTTCACCATGGTCAGGACGGGCCGGCCGTCGATGCGCCCGAACCGTGCCTCGGCGGCATCCCAGGTCACCGCGTCGTCGCCATCCAGCATGTAGACGAACAGATTCTTGAGCAGGCCGTTCTGTTCGATCTGCTGGACATAGACGGTCAGACCGCTCGGGCCGCGGACGAATTCGCCCTCCTCGACCAGAACGGCCGCAAGGTCGGTGCGGACCGCAAAGGCCTCGGCCCGCGACTGCCGCTGGGCCCAGGGTTGCCCGACGGTGGTAATGACCAGGGTCAACAGGGCCGCGATGATCGCGATCCACACGGCGGGGCGAATCGCCGACCAGCGCGTGACGCCCGAAGCGAAGACTGCGGTCAGTTCCTGTTCCCGCTGCAACCGGGTCAAGGCGATGAGGGCCCCGACGAACAGGCCGATGGGAATGATGACGGCCAGCAGTTGCGGCACGGCCAGCAGGGTCAGCTTGACCATGACCCAGACGCTCTGGCCCCGCTCAACGATGACCTCGAGCTGGTCGAGGCTCTGGCTCAGAATACCGATTCCGGCCAGCGCAGCGCAGGCGGCCACCACGGGCCGCCCGATCTGGCGAAAAAGATAGCCTTGAATCAGTGTCATGTTTCGAAGGAAATCGCGCATTGCAGGCGGCGGCGAGGGAGCGCATCTAATACACACCCGACCGCACCGTTGAAACCGCGTGCGCTTACACCATCGACACAGAGCCGGGGCGTATCACCCGGCGGGAGCAGTAAATGAAGATCGAATTCGTCTCGTCCGCGAGCGCCGCAGAGGTGTTGGCTGTCCTGGTCCACGAAGGCCGTGTTCTTTCCGGCACGGGACCCCAGCTCGACACCGCGACCTCCGGCGCCCTGACGAAGGCGATGGCCGCCGGCCGATTTACCGGCGGTTCGAACAGCACCCTGACCATCGTCGCGCCGGCCGGAGTCGATGCGGGCACCATCCTGCTCAGCGGCGCGGGCGAGTCGGGCAAGTTTGATGATCTCGCGCTCGAGACCGCCGCCGGTGCCGCCTACCATGCGGTCAAGCTGTCGGGCGCGAAGGCCCTGACCATCGATGCCTCGCATCTTTCGGCCGATCAGGCCGCCCGCGCGGCCTTTGCGGCCCGCCTGGCCAGCTACCGGTTCCTGAAATACCGCACCACGCTCAAGCCCGAGAAGACGCCGTCGATCGAGACCATCCAGATCGTCACCGGGGACCTGAAGGCGGCCGAGGCCGCCTGGGCCGACCATGCCGCGGTCGCCACTGCGGTCGAGTTCGCGCGTGACCTCGTCGCCGAGCCGGCCAACGTCCTCTATCCGGAAGAGTATGCGAAGCGTGTGAAGGCGCTCGAAAAGCTGGGCCTTGAGGTCGAGGTTCTGGGCGAGAAGGAGCTTGAGAAGCTCGGCTTCCGCACCCTGCTGGCCGTCGGCCAGGGGAGTGTCCGCGACAGCCAGGTCGTCATCCTGAAATGGAACGGCGGCACCAAGGGCGATCAGCCGATCGCCTTCGTCGGCAAGGGCGTGACCTTCGACACCGGCGGCATCTCGATCAAGCCGGCCGACGGCATGGAAGAGATGAAGTGGGACATGGGGGGCTCGGCCGCCGTGGTCGGCCTGATGCATGCGCTCGCGGGCCGCAAGGCCAGGGTCAATGCGGTCGGCGTCATCGGCCTGGTCGAGAACATGCCCGATGGAAACGCCCAGCGTCCGGGCGATGTCGTCATGTCGCTGTCGGGCCAGTCGGTCGAGATCCTCAACACCGACGCCGAGGGTCGTCTCGTTCTCGCTGACTGCCTCTGGTACACCCAGGACCGGTTCAAGCCGAAATTCATGCTCGATCTGGCCACCCTGACCGGGGCGATGATCGTGGCCCTCGGGTTCGAGTACGCCGGGGTCTTCTCCAATTCCGACGAACTGGCCGACAACTTCCTCGCGGCGGGTCCCAAGGTCGGCGAGAACGCCTGGCGCATGCCGATCCCGGCCTTCTACGAGCGCCACATCGACACCCCGATCGCCGATGTGAAGAACACCGGCAACGGTCGCGCGGGCGGCTCCATCACGGCCGCCCTGTTCCTGCAGCGTTTCACCAACGGCACGCCCTGGGCGCATATCGACATCGCCCCGACCGCCTGGGTCAAGGACAGCCGCAGTCCGACCGTTCCGGACGGTGCCGTCGGCTGGGGCGTTCGTACGCTCGACCGGATGGTCGCCGACAACTACGAGTCTTAAGTCTCTGAAAAGGTAGAGCCGGGTGTCTGACGCCAAGCCCGAAATCTGGTTCTACCACCTCGAGCGGTCGACCCTGGACGAGGTGTTGCCCGGCCTGATGGAAAAGACGCGTGAGCGGGGGTGGCGGGCGCTGGTGCGCGCCGCTGACCCTCGCCTGCTCGACGAGATCGACGAGCGGCTTTGGACCTGGCGCGATGACAGCTTTCTGGCGCATGGCCGGGCGTCGGACCCCGAGGCCGCGCGGCAGCCCATTCTTCTGACCGAATCACTTGAGAATCCGAACGGCGCTCAGGCGCTGTTCATTGTGGACGGTTCAGAACTGGGCGACACGAAAGGCTTCGACCGATGCTTCATCATCTTCGACGGACGGGACGAGGCGGCACTGTCGGGCGCGCGTGTCCGGTGGAAGACGCTGAAGGATGCGGGCGCGGCCCTGGCCTACTGGAAACAGTCTCCGGAAGGGCGCTGGGAAAAGGCGGCCTGATCGCCCTGCTGGCCCTGGCGGCCTGTTCGACGCCCGCCCCCGAGGCCTCCGCGCCGCGCACGATCGAGCAGGCGCAGATCAATCCGCCGACGGGCTCCCGCCCCTCCAGTCCGACCGCTGACATCTGCCGGGCCGGTGAACTGCAATGGCTGGTCGGCAAGCCGAGGACCGAGATCCCGGTCCCGGTGGATGTCGTGAGCCGAAGGGTCACCTGCACGACCTGTCCGGTCACCCAGGACTATTCACCCCACCGCCTGAACATCTTTTTCAACGATCAGACCGGAATCGTTGAGCAGGTCCGCTGCGGCTGAACCCGACCTTGGCGATCGCCTGCTTTCAGGCCAAGGTGGCTGCGAGGGCCGGGGAGGGCCCGTTCATGCGTAGACTTCTTCTGGCCGGCGTCGCCCTGACGGTTTCCCTGATCGGCCCCGCCGCTGTCGCCGATGCGACCGCGGAGCGCGCGGCGCTCGACCGGATTGAACGGCCCCAGGTCTGCGGCCCCGCAGTCTCGGCCAATACGGGCACACCCGTGGCCGACATGGTCATGGTGGACGGGTTCGGAACCGGCGGTTTCGCCGTCGATACGGCCGTTCCGGAGGCACAGGCCTGGTTCAACCACGGCGTCCGGCTGCGCTGGGCCTTCGAGCACAAGGAATCGGTCCGGGCCTTCCGCAAGGCGCGGCTGCTCGATCCGACCTGCGGCATGTGTGCATGGGGCGAGGCCTGGGCGCTGGGCCCCAACCTCAACGGCGGCGGCAATGATGACGACAGCCAGGCCGCCGCGCTCAAGGCGGCCCGTGACGCCCGTCGCCTGGCGCGTCGCGCCTCGCCGATGCAGCGCCAGATGATCGACGCCCTCGTCCAGCGCTATTCCGGCGTCAGAGGAACCCGTGACCGGCGCTTCGCCCAGGCGATGGACCGGATTGCCCGCCACAACCCGTCCGACATCACGGTCGCTGCCATCACCGCCGACGCCTGGATGCTCAAGGCGGACGAATGGTGGGATGAGGACGGCAAGGCCAAGGACCCCGGCATCACCCGGGCGATGGGGCTCCTCGAACAGGCGTTGGCGGCAGCGCCGGACGATCCCGGTGCAATCCATCTCTATATCCACCTGACCGAATGGTCGGACGATCCGCACAAGGCCATTCCCTATGGCGAGCGGCTCGCGGCCCTGGCCCCCGGTGCCAGCCATCTGGTGCATATGCCGTCGCACACCTTCTATCGGGTCGGCCGCTACCGCGACGCCATGATGTCCAACGTCAATGCGGTGGCTCTGGACCTGAGATACGACAGCCTCGCCCGTCCGCCCGGCGGCGTGCCCGGCATGCCGCTGCATGGTCACAACATCCATTTCGGCATGGGCGGGGCCCTGATGGCCGGCGGGGCCGAGGAGGGGCTGAAGCTCGCCGAATGGTTCCTCGAGACCTATCCCGACATTCCGGCGGACAATCTGTGGCGGCAGATGGTCGCCAATAATGCCTATGCCATCTTCGGCCGGTTCGGTGCGCCGGAGCAGGTGGCGGCCCTGGCCGAGCCCGCGGCCAGCCATCCGATGCTGCGCGTCAGCTGGCACTATGCCCGGGGCGAGGCGGCGGCGCGGGCGGGTGACGCGGCGGCGGTCCGTGCCGAAGCCGAGGCGATCAAGACCCTTCGCACCGATCCCTCCTTCGCCTCGGGACCGATGGCGGCTGAGCGACGCGACTTCACCGAACTGTCCCAGCGGGTGCTGGAAGGGCGTGCGGCGATGATCGCCGGTGATACCGATGCGGCCGTCGCCGCCTATGCGCGCGCGGCGGCGATCCAGGGGCAGGGCGAGGAGGGCGGTGATCCGCCGATCGTCTGGTATCCGACCCGCCGCAGCCTGGCGGCCGCCCTGCTGATGAAGGGCGACGCGGCCGGGGCCCGGGCCAAGGTGCTGGAACTGATCGAGGACTGGCCCAACGACCCCTACAGCTATTTCGTGCTGGCCGAGGCCGAAGCCGCCCTCGGCAATGCGGCCGCATCTGCCGAGGCCCGTCGCCGGTCGCGCATCGAATGGATCGGCGGGGTCATGGATCTGAAATTGGCCTGAGGGCCGGCGTCAGGCCGGCGCGGCGACCGCCATATTGTCGATGAGCCGCGTGCGCCCCAGCCATGCGGCGGCCAGGATCCGCCCGGGTGCATCCACGATGCCGTCGGCGAAGATGCACAGGTCGTCGGCGCGTCGGACGGCGACATAGTCCACGTGGCTGAACCCGGCCCGCAGCAGCGCCGCGCGGGCGTCCTGTTCCACCCTGTCCAGCCTTATGCCTGACGCTGCCGCCGCCGCAGCCTCGGCCAGAACGCCGTTCAGCCCTCTAGCGGTCTCCAGTTCCGTCTCGGACAGATAGGCATTGCGGGAAGACAGGGCGAGGCCGTGGCCGTCGCGCATGGTTGGCGAGCCGATGATCACGGTCGGAAGGTCGAGGTCGCGAACCAGACGCCGGACGACCATCAACTGCTGCCAGTCCTTTTCCCCGAACACGGCCACATCCGCCTGGACCTGGTTCAGCAATTTGGCGACCACCAGGGCCACGCCGCCGAACATCCGGGGGCGAAACTCGCCCTCCAGCCCCTCGGCCGGCCCGCCGACGCTGATGGTTGTGGTGGCACCCGCCGGATACATCTCCTCCACCGACGGCGCGAACAGCAGGTCGCAGCCGGCCCCGGCCAGAAGCTCCGCGTCGCGTGCCTCCTGCCTCGGATAGGTCCCCAGATCCTCGTGCGCGGCGAACTGGGTCGGGTTGACGAACACACTCGCCACGACCCGGTCAGCCCGCTCACCGGCCTCGCGTACCAGGGTCAGATGGCCCTCGTGCAGCGCCCCCATGGTCGGGACGAACCCTACGCTGAGCCCTTGTCGCCGCCAGTCGGCAACGGTCTGGCGCAGGGCCGCAATGGTTCGCGCAACGGGAAGGGTAGCGGTCTCTGCCATGATGAACGGATTAACCTTCCGGCTTAAGCCTGATTGTGAACCGGGCGGCAAATCTTGCCGTGCCAGTATCGGCTTATGAGGTCCAGCCAGATCATTCGTCCAGTCGTCGTGCTTGTCGCGGCCGTCGGCCTGAACAGCTGCGGCATGGTCGACAGCGATCCGAACCGTTTCGAAAGCCTGGCGAACGCCGTCGCCGCCATCGATCTGGAGGGGCACACCTCCTCAGTCGCGCCGCGCCGCACGGCCGCAGAGGCGGGCCTGCGTCCGGCCCTGCGGGTGGAAGTGATGGACCCGCATGCCCTGTGGGACGCCCGCGACGGGCTCGACTCCGCCGTTGAGCGCGCCGCCCCCCGGCTCGTGGCTGCTGCTGCCCCGGCCGTGGCTGACGCCGTGGTGCAACAGGTTTCGGCGCGCGTGGACTCCGCCTCGGCCCGGGCCGGCCTGCGCCCGGTCATCGCACCGCCCGCGGTGTCCCCCTCCCGCGGGGGACGCGGCCTGGTTCAGCTCGGGGCCTATTCCAGCGAGGCCGCGGCCCGTTCCGCCTGGGCCCGGCTCAAGTCAGGCCCGGCTGCCCGGTCCCTGAGCGGCCTGTCGCCCGTCTATGAGACGGTCGAGGTCGATGGTCGCCGCCTGACCCGTCTCAAGGTCGCCACCCCCTCCACCGGCGCGGCCGCGGTCTGTGCCGCCGCCGGGATCGCGGATCCATGGTGCAATCGGGTCGCTTGAGACCCGACATCCACAGTCGCCTTCCAGACGGTCGTTGACGTCGGTGCTCCCGGACGCGATTCTGTGTGCCCACGGTCGCTTGTCTGAGTCGGCGGCCGCCCGAAAGGCGTGAACATCCATGGCTGACCCTGCGGTCATCGTCGTCGGTAACGAAAAGGGTGGGGCGGGCAAGTCCACGCTCGCCATCCACATCGTCTGTGGCCTGCTTCACGCGGGCCGGCGTGTGGCCATCATCGATCTGGACCTGCGTCAGCGGTCGATGTCCAAGTTCTTCGCCAATCGCGCCGGCTGGATGGCCGGCAACAATCACACCCTTCCCATGCCGTTCGAGCCCGACCTCGGCGACGGCAAGGCACTGGCCAAGGCCGACGAGCAGGAACAACTGGCCCGTTTCACCGCCGCCATGGCCCAGGCCCGCGCTGAGGCCGACGTCATTCTGATCGACACCCCCGGCGGCGACACCCTGCTGTCGCGCACCGCCCATGGCCTGGCCGACCAGATCGTCACCCCGATGAACGACAGCTTCGTCGACTTCGACCTGCTGGGTCAGATCGACCCGGTCACCCTCGATCTGCTCAAGCCCTCGATCTATTCCGAGAGCGTCTGGGAGGCCCGTAAGCACCGGGCCATTACCGAGGGCCGCCAGGCCACGATCGACTGGATCGTGGTGGTGAATCGCATGGCTGTTGCGGCCGCCCGCAACCGGCAGCGGCTCGAGGACCGGATGGAGAAGCTGTCCCGCCGGGTCGGCTTCCGCATCGGGCCCGGCCTGCGCGACCGGGTCATCTATCGCGAACTCTTCCCGTTCGGCCTGACGGTCGCTGACCTGTCCAATGAGGTCCGGCCCGTCGCCGTCTCCCTGGCCCATGTCGCGGCGCGACAGGAGATGCGCAATCTGATGCTGGCTCTCGGGCTGGACGGCAGCGCCCTCGACGCCCCCCTGGACGCGGCGGCGTGACCCCTTGAGCCTCTCCTGGCTGGTCCTGGGCGCCATAGCCGTCTGGGCCCTGATCCGGCTGGGTCGACACAGCGAACGACGCGGTCGGGCCCAGTGGCGGGTCGCCGCCACCCTCTTCAGTGCGGTTCTGATCGGTGCCGGGGTGCTTCTGGCATTCCGTGGTGCCTGGCTTCCGGCGGTGGGCTTGGCCGGCGCGGGCCTCTGGCTGACCGTCGCCTCGCGGCAGCGGATCGTGGTTCCGCATGGCGAAGCCATGAGCGCGGCCGAGGCCCGGTCCTTGCTCGGCGTTACCGCCGCCGCCACGCCGCAGGAGATCAACGCCGCCTGGAAGCGGTTGATGGGGCGGGCCCACCCTGATCAGGGCGGCACCGAAGGCCTCGCCTCCCGCCTCAATGCGGCGAGAGACCGGCTGCTGAAGCCCTAGGCCGGAGCCTTTTTGGCCGCGGGCTTCTTCGCGGCCGGATTCTTCTTCGCCGCCGGCTTCTTTGCTGCCGCCTTCGGAGCCGCTGCCTTCCTGGCGGGTGCCTTCTTGCCCTTGGCCGGAGCGGCGGCCGCGCGAGCCGCCAGCAGCGGCACGGCGATCTCCATCGTCATCTCCTCCGGCGCCGTGCCCTTGGGCAGGGTCGCATTGACCTTGCCCGACTTCACATAGGGGCCGAACCGGCCGGCCATGACGTGCACCGGCTCGCCCGTCTCCGGGTGGGCTCCGAGGTCCTTCAACGGCGCCGTCGCCGCCCCGCGGCCCGCGAATTTGCCGGCCCGCTTCTCGGCCAGCAGCACCACGGCACGGTTCAGGCCGATGTCGAACACCTCATCGATGTCGGCGACATTGGCATAGGTCCCGGCGTGCAGCACGAACGGCCCGTAACGGCCGAGGCCCGCCGAGATCGGCTTGCCGTCCTCCGGATGGATCCCGACCTCGCGTGGCAGGGCCAGCAGGCGCAGCGCCTGTTCCAGTGCCAAGGTCGCAGGCGACCAGCCCTTGGGCAGGGAGGACCGCTTCGGCTTCTCCTCGCCGGCCACGGTCGTTTCCACATAGGGGCCGAACCGTCCGATCTTCAGCGCCACCGGCGCACCGGTCACGGGATCGACGCCCAGGTCACGGTCGCCGCCGTCCTCGACTCCCGTCGCGGCGCCGAAGCCGCGCGTATAGCGGCACTCCGGATAGTTGGAGCAGCCGATGAAGGACGACTTCATCTTGAAGCTGGCCTTCAGGTGCAGCCGGCCCTGTTTGCACAGGGGGCACAGGCGCGCGTCCGTCCCGTCGCCCTTGTCGGGGAACAGGAAGGGCCCGATCGCCGTGTCCAGCTCATCGATCACGCCCTGACGGGCGGTGACGGCGTCCGTGGCCGGCTTCAACTGGCTCCAGAAGTCACGCAGCACGACCTTCCAGTCGAGATCCCCGGCCGACACCTCATCCAGCCGGGTCTCCAGCGCCGCGGTGAAATCGTACTGGACCCACTGGGTGAAGAACTGTTCCAGGAAGGCCGTGACCAGCCGACCGTTGTCCTCGGGAATGAACCGGTTCTTGTCCATGCGGACATATTCCCGGTCGCGCAGGGTGGTCAGGATCGAGGCATAGGTCGACGGCCGGCCGATGCCGAGCTCTTCCAGCTTCTTGACCAGGGTCGCTTCCGAGAAGCGCGGGGGCGGCTCGGTGAAATGCTGGTCGGTGCGGATGGCCTCCACCTTCGCCACGGCGCCTTCCTTCAGCGCGGGCAGGCGGGTGGTGTCATCCTCGTCGTCGACGCCGTCCTTGGGCTTGTCGTCGCGGCTCTCTTCATAGACGGCGATGAAGCCGTCGAAGGCCACGATCTGGCCGGTGGCGCGCAGGCCGGTCTGGCCGTCCGGAGTCTCGACGTCGACCGTGGTCCGGTCCAGCCGGGCAGACTCCATCTGGCTGGCGATCATCCGTTTCCAGATCAGCTCATAGAGCCGCGACAGGTCGCCCTCGAGCCGGAGGCTGTCCGGATGGCGCGCCAGGTTGGTCGGCCGGATCGCTTCGTGCGCTTCCTGGGCGTTCTTGACCTTGGTCTTGTAGTATCGCGGTTGCTCCGGGACGTAGGCCGGACCGAACCGGTCGCTGATGACCTCACGGGCCTGGGCGATACCCTCGGGGCTGACCGACAGGCCGTCGGTCCGCATATAGGAGATCAGGCCGCCCGTATCGTCGACGCCCTCATACAGTTTCTGCGCCGCCTGCATGGTCCGCTGGGCGGTGAAGCCGAGCTTGCGCGCGGCCTCCTGCTGCAGGGTCGAGGTGGTGAAGGGCGGCGAGGGGCTGCGCTTGACCGGCTTCTTCTCGATCGACTTGATGGTGAAGCTGCCGGCCCTGATGGCGTCGCGCGCAGCATTGGCCATGGCCTCGGACGTGATGTCCAGCCGCTGCACCCGCTTGCCCGCGTGCTTGACCAGCCGGGTGGTGAAGGGCGGGCTGTCGGCGGCCAGATCGGCCTCGACCGACCAGTATTCCGCCGCACGGAAGGCCTCGATCTCCATCTCGCGGTCGACGACGATGCGCAGGGCCACCGACTGCACCCGTCCGGCCGAGCGGGCACCCGGCAGCTTGCGCCAGAGCACGGGCGACAGGGTGAAGCCCACCAGATAGTCCAGTGCGCGGCGAGCCAGATAGGCCTCGACCAGTTCCATATCCAGCTGACGCGGATTGGCCATGGCCTCCAGCACGGCCGATTTGGTGATGGCGTTGAAGGTGACCCGTTCGACGGCCGTATCCTTGAGCGCCTTCTTCTTCGTCAGGATCTCCAGCACGTGCCAGCTGATCGCCTCCCCCTCGCGGTCGGGGTCGGTGGCGAGGATGACGCGGTCGGCCTTCTTGGCAGCCTCGGCGATCTCCGACATCCGCTTCGAGGCGCGGACGTCGACTTCCCAGCTCATGGCGAAGTCGTCGTCGGGCAGGACCGAGCCGTCCTTCGACGGCAGGTCCCGGACGTGGCCATAGGACGCCAGGACGGTGAAGTCCGGGCCCAGGTATTTGTTGATGGTCTTGGCCTTTGCGGGGCTCTCGACGACGACGAGGTTCATGCGGGGAGGGGGCCTTGCGCGGGCTCGGAAAGGGGGCGGAACGTGGTTGGCGCGAGCGCCGCTGTCAATCGGCGCTGGAATTCAGGGTGATTGCGCCGCAGCCAGACCACCCGGCAGAAGCTCGGCTCGTCCCGCCAGACTGAGCTCCAGCAGGGCGGCCGCCACCGTGCCGATCGGCAGGCCGAGCGCCCGGGCCAGCTCGTCACGCGGCGTCGGGACGGGAGGCAGCAGGGCCGCGACCTGTTCGATCACTGCGGCCTCGATGTCGTCCGGCGCACCGTCGAAGGGATTGGTGGGCCCGGGTTCACGCAGGGTTCGCAGGGTGTTGAAGGCCCGCTCCACATCCTCCAGTCCCTCGCACAGGATCGCGCCCTGCCGCAGGAGTTCATTGGGGCCACGTGAGCGGGGGTCGAGCGGCGATCCCGGCACGGCAAAGACATCGCGGCCCTGTTCCGCGGCCAGCCGCGCGGTGATCAGGGAGCCGGACCTCAGCTCCGCCTCGACCACGATCACCCCGCGCGAAAGGCCCGAGATGATGCGATTGCGGCGCGGGAAGTCCCTCGCCTGCGCCCGTGCCCCCATCGGGCTCTCCGAGACGACGCAGCCCTGTTCGGTGATCTGCGCATAGAGGTCGGCATTGTCGGGCGGATAGATGTCATCCACCCCGCCACCCAGCACCGCCACGGTTCCGGTCGGCAGGGCTCCGGTGTGGGCGGCGCCATCGATGCCGCGGGCCAGTCCTGACACCACGACATGGCCGGCCTCACCCAGCTGCTGTGCCAGGCCGCGCGCGATGCGCTGCCCCCCGGCCGAAGCGATCCGGGCCCCGACCAGGGCGATGCAGGGCCGCGCCATCAGCCCGGTATCTCCCAGCGTCCACAGCAGGGGCGGTGGCGGATCGACCGCCGCCAGCATCCCGGGATAGTCCGCATCGCCGAGAATGATCAGCCGGGCACCGGCCCGGTTGCCGGCGTCCAGCTCGGCCTCGATTTGCTCGACCGGCGGCACGGCATGTCCGTTTGCTCCACCGCGCCGGACAAAATCTGGCAGGGCCTCGAGGGCCCGCTGCGCCGAACCGAACCGCTCCAGCAGCTGGCTGAAGGTCACCGGACCGATCTGCTCGGTCCGCGCCAGACGCAGGCGCGCGAAACGCTCTGCGTCCGGGAGGGTCACCCCTTCTTCGCCCCTATCCGCGGTTCGGTCCCCTTGAGGATGCGGGCAATGTTCTCATGATGGCGCAGCCAGATCAGACCTGCCATCGCGACCGAGAGGGCAAGCACGGGGCCTGACGCGGGCAAGCCCATCAGGGGCAGGGGCAGCAGGGCCAGCAGCGGGGCCGCCACGGCGGCGATGAGGGCGGCAAACGATGACATCCGGAACAGGATCGCCACGAGCAGCCAGGTCGCACCGGCCATCAGGCCCAGCGGCCAGGCCGCGGCCAGCAGCAGGCCGAAGAAGGTTGCCACGCCCTTGCCGCCCTTGAAGCCGAGCCAGACCGGGAACAGGTGACCGAGAAAGGCCGCGCCACCCGCGACGGCGGCCATGGCCGGCACACCGGGGAACAGGGCCTGGGCGATCAGGAAGGCCACAGCGCCCTTGCCGGCGTCGAGGATCAGGGTGGCCAGGGCCAGGTCCTTGCGCCCGGTCCGCAGGACGTTGGTCGCGCCGATATTGCCCGAGCCGATGCTGCGGACATCCTCGCCCGTCGCCAGACGGGTCAGGATCACGCCGAACGGGATGGAGCCCAGCAGGTATCCGCCCACCGCGGCGAGCGCGAGTGTCGCGAGAGCGGGTCCGACCAGATCCTGCAAGTGATTCGTCCCTCTTAACGTGTGTCGTGGACGATGCGTCCGCCGACGATGGTGAGCAAGACCTTGCCCTGCAATCGCCGGCCGTCGAACGGCGAGTTCTTGGACTTGGACTTCAGCGCGCCGGCATCGACCACCACCGGTGCGCCGGCGTCAAACAGGATCAGGTCCGCCGGGGCTCCGACGGACAGAACACCGGCGTCCAGCCCCAGCAGGGCCGCGGGTCCCTGGGTCAGGGGTCGCAGGATGTCGAGCAGTTCCAGCCCGTCCTCATGATGCAGCGTCAGGGACGCCGGCAGCAGGGTCTCGAGCCCGACTGCGCCCGGCGTCGCCTCGGCGAAGGGCCGACGCTTGTCCTCGGCGGGGGCGGGAGCGTGGGCCGAGGTGATGGCGTCGATCAAACCGTCGCGCACCGCCTCGATCAGCGCCTGCCGGTCGCTCTCGGGCCGGAGCGGCGGATCGAGCCGGTAGAAGGTCCGATAGTCGCCGATGTCGATCTCGTTGAAGCACAGGTGGTTGATCGACACCGAGGCGGCGACCTCCAGCCCCTTGGCCCGGGCCCGTGCCAGGGTCGCCAGGGCGCCTTCGGTGGAAATCTGGTCCACGAGGAAGCGCGCGCCGGTCTGCTCGACCAGCGCCAGATCGCGTTCCAGCTGGATCCGTTCGGCAATGGCGGGCGCCGAGGCCAGGCCCAGCCGGGTGGCCAGTTCGCCGGAGGTGGCCACGGCCCCTTCACTCAGCCAGGGATCGGCCGGACGGCACGAGATCAGGGCATTGAAGGCTGCCGCATAGCTCATCACCCGCTGCAGGGTGCGGGTGTTGGCGATGACCCGGTCGACGTCGGTGAAATACAGCGCGCCGGCCTCGTCCATCAGGCCGATTTCGGCCATGTGGACACCGTCGCGGGCCTTGGTCGCCGCACCCGCCGCGCGCACATTGACCAGTTCCAGCGCCGCGCCGCGCCGCAGGATGAATTCAATCATCGCCGGGTCGTCGATGGCCGGATCGGTGTCCGGCTGGATGACGATGGTGGTGACCCCGCCGGCTGCGGCGGACAGGCTGGCGGACTTCAGCGTCTCCTTGGGCTCGGCACCGGGCTCACCGGTCTTGACCCGGATATCGATCAGGCCGGGTGACAGGCACAGGCCGCCGGCGTCGATGACCGTGACCCCCGCCGGAGCGACCGCGCCGCCGCCGCGGATGACTTCCGTAATCCGCCCGTCCTCGACCAGCACCGCGCCGGGACCGTCATAGTCGGTCGCGGGGTCCAGCAGACGTGCGTTCAGGATGGCGATCGCACTCATGACGTCGCTCCATCCAGCCGCGCCGACAGGGCGGCCAGCACGGCCATCCGTGCCGCAACACCCATCTCGACCTGGTCCTGGATCAGGGAGACGGTCAGATCGTCGGCCACATCAGAGTCGATCTCGACCCCGCGGTTCATCGGCCCGGGATGCATCACCTTGGCACCCGGATTAGCCCAGGACAGCTTCTCTCGGTCCAGTCCCCAGAAGCGGAAATACTCCCGGGTCGAGGGCACCAGTGCGCCCTCCATCCGTTCGAGCTGCAGGCGCAGCATCATCACGACGTCGCAGCCTCGCAGGCCTTCGCGCATGTCGTGGAAGACCTCGCAGCCCCAGCGATCGGCGTCGCCGGGCACCAGGGTCGGCGGCCCGATCAGCCGCACCCGTGCGCCCATCATCGACAGCATCGAGACATTGGACCGCGCCACCCGGCTGTGGGCGATGTCGCCGCAGATGGCGACCGTCAGCCCGCCGACATCGCCGAACGCCCGGCGCAGGCTCAACAGGTCGAGCAGGGCCTGGGTCGGATGCTCATGCCGACCGTCGCCCGCATTGACCACCGCGCAGCCGACCTTCTGCGCCAGCAGGGCCGCGGCGCCTGAGGCTCCGTGGCGCACCACCAGCACATCCGGCTTCATGGCGTTCAGCGTCGCCGCGGTGTCGATCAGGGTCTCGCCCTTGGCGGTGGAGGAGGTGCGGGGCGACAGGGCCGTCACATCGGCCCCCAGACGCTTGGCGGCGATCTCGAACGAGGCGCTGGTCCGGGTCGAATTCTCGAAGAACAGGTTCATGACCGTGCGCCCGCGCATCAGGTCCAATGACTTCGAGGACTGGCGATTGAAGTCGACGAAGGCGTCGGCCAGGTCGAGCAGGGGCGGGGTGGTCGCGGCGTTGAGATCGCCGGCGGACAGGAAATGGCTGCGCGGGAACGGCGCCAGCCGCTCGAGAATCAGATCGGTGAGTGCGGCAGCCTGGCTCATCGAGGCCCGCCTATAGGGCCGTGTGCGGCGGAACGGAAGCCGTCCGTGCCGAGTTCCTGTGCTCAGATATAGCCGAGCAGTGCCAGCAGGATCGGAATGGTGAAGGCGCTGACCACCGTGGTCAGGGCCACGACCCCTGCCATCAGGGGCGCGTCGCCGCCCATCTGCCGCGCCATGACATAGCTGGCCGCGGCCCCCGGCGAGGCCCCGGCCAGCAGGGCCAGCCCCTGCGCCATCCGGTCACCGCCCAGCACCCCGGCCAGCCAGAACATCCCCAACGGCAGGATGACCAGCTTGATCACCGTCACCGTCAGCATCAACACCGGGCGCGACGCCGCATAGCGGAAGCTAAGGCCTGCCCCGGCCGTAATCAGACCCAGGGCGATCGCGCCGGGCCCCATAAGGTCGAACACCCCCATCAGAAGATCGGGCCTGGGCACGCCGGTAAGATTGAGCGCCGCACCGGTTCCGCACGCCCAGATGATCGGATTGCGGGCGAGCGACGAAACGGCCAGCCGCCAGCCTCCGCCCTGGCCTGCACCCCACCGCGCCAGGACCAGCACACAGACCACATTCAGGGCCGGTGCCAGCACCCCGAAGGCCACGGCCGCAATCCCCAGTCCCTGTTCGCCGAATACGGCGCCGGCGACCGGCAGGAAGACGAAGCCGTTCCAACGGATCACACCCTGGAAGACGCTGGTGAAGGCGGGATCGGTAATCCGCAGCATCGGCTTGGCCAGCACCGTCAGCAGGGCCACGGTCAGGGCGACGGCCACGGTTGCCAGGGCCACCGGCCCGGCCGCGCCGCCGGCGAAGTCCGCGCGCCAGACCGCCGGGATCAGAAAGGCCGGATAGAAGGCGAAATAGGTCAGCCGCTCGACCGCTCTCCAGCCGTCATCGTCCAGGAAGGTCCGCCATTTCAGCCCCCAGCCGAGGGCGATCATGGCGAAGACCGGGACAATGCCGGTGAGCAGGGCGGTCATGCCCTGAGCCGGTCCAGCGCGCCCTGCAGGATCCAGGCGGCGGCGGTGCGATCAACCACATTGGCGCGGCGCTTGCGGTTGAGGTCCAGTTCCTCGATCAGGAATCGCTCGACCGCGCTGGTCGACAGCCGCTCGTCCTGGAAGGCGCAGGGCACGGCGCGGATGCGCTGGAGATTGCGGGCGAAGGCCCGGCACGACTGGGCCCGTGGCCCTTCGGTCCCGTCCATGTTCAGCGGCAGGCCGATGACCAGCCCGGACGCCTTGCGCCCGTCCATCAGCTTGAGCACCGCATGGGCGTCGTCAGTGAATTTCGTCTTGCGGACCAGCGACAGCGGGCTGGCGATCATCCGCGTCGTGTCGCTTACGGCCACGCCGATGGTCTTCTCGCCGAGGTCCAGCCCCAGCCAGGGCGTGCCAGGCAGGGTGGAGGCGGCGAGATCTTCGAGCGATAGAACTGTCACGCTGTGGCGGTAGGACTGGCGGGCCGCCCTGTCAAAGTGCAAGGTGGCGTATCGTTGATGGGGAAACCTCCGATGAAGCCAGTCACCTTCCTGGTCGCCTTTCTTGGACTTGCCGCATGCGATGCGCAGGTCGAGAGCCGCAAGGTCGCCATTCACGCCGAACAGGCGGCCCCGGCACCTGCCGCCCCCCTGACCGCTGCCGGCCCGGCCGCAACGCTTCAGCCCGACGCCACCGAGGGCCAGCAATGGGCTGCCGCCGTGGTCGAATTGACCGAACTCACCCGTCAGGGGGACAGCACGGTCAAACTGTTCGGGACGGCTGGCGGCGATCCCGCCATGAACGGCCTCTACACCCATGTGGCCTTCTTCGATTCACCGGCCGAGGGCTGGCGGGTCTTCCGCATCGGCGATTTCCTCGAATACCGCGTCCTCTCCGAGGCACCGGGCCGGGTCGACCTGGAGATCAATGAGCGCACCATGGACGAGGCCACCGGCAATATCGGCAGCCGCACCCGGCGCATCATTGTCGGCTGGGCGCAGGGCGCGGATGGCGCTGTCCCGGCCACTGTGACGGTCACACCCGCACAGTAGCGTCAGAATCCTTGTGAAACCGGGGCTGGAACGCTAATCCCGCGCGTTCTGGTTTCGCATTGGAGGGCCGCATGGCCATCGACGCCGCGACCGTGCGCCGTGTGGCGCACCTCGCCCGTATCAAGACCCCGGAAGACCGGCTGGAGCCGCTCGCCGCCGAGCTGAACGGCATCCTCGCCTGGATCGAACAGCTCAATGAGGTCGACGTCGCCGGCGTCGAGCCCATGACCTCCAACGTGGCCCAGCCGATGCGCCTGCGCGACGACGTGGTCACCGACGGAGACAAGGTCGCTGACGTCCTCGGCAACGCCCCGCGCGCCGCCGACGGCTTCTTCGTCGTGCCCAAGGTGGTCGAATAGCATGTCCGACCTGACCAAACTCACGCTCAAGGCCGCCCTGGATGGCCTCAAGGCCCGCGACTTCTCGTCCGAGGAAATCACCCGGGCCTTCGTCGCCAATATCGACGCCGCCAATCCGCGCCTGAACGCCTTCGTGGTCCAGACCACGGACAAGGCCCTCGCCATGGCCCGCGCCTCCGACGCCCGGCTGGCGAAGGGCGAGGGCGGTGCTCTTGAAGGCGCGCCGCTGGGGATCAAGGACCTGTTCTGCACCGACGGCGTCCAGACCACCGCCGGCTCGAACATGCTGCGCGGCTTCGTCCCGCCCTATGAGTCCACCGTCACCGCCAATCTGTGGCGCGACGGCGCGGTCATGCTGGGCAAGCTCAACATGGACGAGTTCGCCATGGGCTCGTCCAACGAGACCTCGGCGTTCGGCCCGGTCGTGAATCCATGGAAATCAACGACATCCAACGCAGACCTGACGCCTGGCGGTAGTTCCGGCGGCTCGGCTTCGGCCGTCGCCGGCGACCTCTGCCTCGCCGCCACCGCCTCCGATACCGGCGGCTCGATCCGCCAGCCTGCGGCCTTCACCGGCACGGTCGGGATCAAGCCCACCTACGGCCGCGCCAGCCGCTTCGGCATGGTCGCCTTCGCCAGTTCGCTGGACCAGGCCGGCCCGATCACCAAGACGGTCGAGGACGCCGCCATCCTGCTGCGCTCGATGTGCTCCTGGGATGCGAAGGACGCCACCAGCCTCGACGTCGAGACGCCCGACTGGACCCGGTCCCTGAACAAGGGCGTCAAGGGTCTGCGCATCGGCGTGCCCAAGGAATATGTCGTCGACGGCATGCCTGCCGAGATCCAGGCCCTGTGGGACCAGGGCGTGGCCTGGCTCAAGGCCGGCGGGGCCGAGATCGTCGAGATCAGCCTGCCGCACACCAGATACGCCCTGCCGGCCTATTACATCATCGCCCCGGCCGAGGCCTCGTCCAACCTGGCCCGCTACGACGGCATGCGTTTCGGCCACCGCGCCGAGGGCACGACCAGCCTTGCGGACCTCTATGAGACCAGCCGCGCCGAAGGTTTCGGCAAGGAGGTCCAGCGCCGCCTGACCATCGGGGCCTATGTCCTCTCGGCCGGCTTCTATGACGCCTACTATGTCCGCGCCCTCAAGGTCCGCCGCCGCATCGCCATGGATTTCGACGCCGTCTGGGACCGGGTGGACGCCATCCTGACGCCTTCCACGCCATCGGCGGCCTTCGCTCTCGGCGACAAGCAGATCGATCCGCTGCAGATGTACCTGAACGACATCTTCACCGTCACCGCCAACCTCGCCGGCCTGCCGGGCATTTCGGTCCCCGCCGGCCTCGACAAGGGCGGTTTGCCGCTGGGTCTTCAGGTCATCGGCAAGGCGCTGGACGAGGCGACGGTCTTCCAGGTCGCCAGCGCGCTGGAAGACGCGGCCGGGTTTGTGGCCCGGCCGGAGAAGTGGTGGTAGCGACTCCGTTTCTCGCGGGCGTCGAGGGCTTCAGTGCCCCGCGTTGCCGGGTCCCCGGGCGACCGGGGTGAAGTCGCGGACGAACTGTTCCAGCAGCCTTACGCCATAGCCGGCCGAACCGGCGGGCTTCCAGTCGCTGGGCCCGCCATAGGCCATGTTGGCGATGTCCAGATGGGCCCAGGGGATGTCGCGGCTGAGGAATTCGCCGAGGAACCAGGCGCCGGTCCCGGCCCCCGCCCCGCCTTCGCCCGAGTTCTTGATGTCGGCGATGGTGGAAGCCGTATCCTGCGCATAGCTGGGGTGGAGGGGCAGGCGCCAGACATCCTCGCCGGTGGCGTCGGCGGCGGCCTCGATCTGGTCCGCCAGGGCGTCGTGGCGGCTGAACAGGCCGGCATAGTCATCGCCCAGGGCCCCGCCGACCGCTCCGGTCAAGGTGGCGACATCCACCACCGCCGACGGGTTCAGGTTGCGCTCAATCCAGACGAAGGCATCGGCGAGGACCAGTCGGCCCTCGGCATCGGTCGAGATGATCTCGATGGTCTTGCCGTTCATGGCCGTCAGGACGTCGCCGGGGCGGATGGCGGCCCCGTCGGGCATGTTCTCGGCCAGGGCGGCCACAGCCACCACATTGACCGGCGCGCCTGACCGGGCGAGGGCCAGGGTGGTGCCGACCACGGCGGCGGCCCCGGACATGTCCATCTTCATATTGCCCATATTGGCGGAGGGCTTGATCGAGATGCCGCCGCTGTCGAAGGTGATCCCCTTGCCGACCAGGGCGATGGGGCCGCCCTCGGGCGCGCCGGCCCCGCGATAGCGCACGACCAGCAGCCGCGGCGGACGTTCCGAACCCCGTCCGACACCCAGCAGCGCGCCCATGCCCAGCCGCTCCATGGCCGGGACATCCAGAACCTCGATCGTTACCCCGCGAAGGCCGGCGAAGGCCGTCCGGGTGCGTTCGACGAAGGTCTCCGGGTACACCACATTGGCCGGCTCATTGCTGATGTCGCGGGTCCAGGTCATGGCCGCGACAAGGCCTGCCCCACGTCCTTCGAACTCCGTGCGCGCCGCGGCACCCTGGTCGGTCACCACGGTCAGGGAGCCGGCCGGAGCCGCCCCGGTCCGGGTGCTGCTGTAAAGATCGGAACGGTAGTGGCCGATGCCCATCCCCGTCGCGAAGGCGGCCGCCCGCCCGGCCGGAAGGCCGCCGGCGAGGACGGTGACTGGGCCGTCTTCGCCCAGCAGTGTCCGCCCCGCGACGGCGCCGGCCCATTGGGTTTCATCCGCGTTCGAGCCGTCTCCGACACCGACCAGCAGAATCCGGTCCCAGCTGCCGATGCCACGCAGCGTCAGGGTCTGGCGCGCACGGAAGCTGAAGTCCGCCGAGGCGATAGCCCGTTCGACAGCGAGCCTTGTCCCCTCGTCGAGCCCGCTGCCACGGCCCGCCAGATCGCCGGCCGATCCCAGGGGCAGGACCAGGGTTCCGCGGGCCTCGCCCGGAGTGTCGGCAAAACTCACGGTCCGCACCGGCACCGCTGCGGCCTGGGCGGCTGCGGCACCCGGCAGGGTGAGGGTCAGGGCAGCGGCCAGGACGGCCACGGAAACGGCAAGCGAACGAGGGCTTCGGGTCATCTGGCGGCTGTCTCCGGACCGGATCGGGTTGAGGAACTGTCCGCGGAGTCTCGACCGTGTTTTCCCGGTGCGGCAATGCGACCAAATGCGCCATGCACCGGCCCGGTCCGGCTGGGGTCAAGGAACCCGTCCCGGGCTGCGCCGAGGGACCCCGTCATTGCGCGGGACATGGCAAGGCCGTTCCGGGTCGCGAGCAAGCGGCAACAGGCGGCCGGACTTGTGTCCCGGCCGGAAACGTCATGGTCAGGAAGGGATCCCTCTCCCGTCAGGGAGAGGGAATCGGAAGTCCTAGGCGGCCGGCAGGGCTTTCAGGTCTGCGTCGATCGCGGCGATGATCTCCGGCGTAACGGCCCCTTGGGAAACCGGAGCCACCTGGGCCAGGGTCATGTTCTGGAACTGCGGCAGGGCGGGGTGTTGCGACACGCCGGGCAGATGCTTCTCAAGCACCGCGCGGGTCTGGCTGTTGGCGATCAGATCCTTGATCGGGCTGGCGATGGTCGGACGGGCGGTGGCCGGAGCCGGTGCGGCCGGGGGCGGCGTCTGGGTCTGGGCCAGGGCGGTGCCCGCGACGGCGGCGAGGGCGATCGAGGCGAGGGCGGCAGCGAGTTTGGGCATGTGTTTTTCCTGATTTGAGCGGCCAGCTAAGCGGCTTTTCGTGACGCTCTCAAGACCGGAACTTTCCTCGCGGCTGACTGGACGCTAGGACAGGGCCATGACTGACACAGCCACCACCCCTTCCAAACTCATCCAGGGCCGCACCGGCGCCTGGGAAATCGTCATGGGCCTTGAAATCCACGCCCAGGTGGCCTCGAAGGCCAAGCTGTTCTCGGGCGCGGCCGTCGGCTTCGGCGCCGGGCCGAACGAGCAGGTGTCGCTGGTCGACGCGGGCTTCCCGGGCATGCTGCCGACGCTGAACAGATACTGCGTCGAACAGGCCGTGCGCACCGGCCTGGGCCTCAATGCGCAGATCAACAGGCGCAGCCAGTTTGACCGGAAGAACTATTTCTACCCCGACCTGCCGACCGGCTATCAGATCAGCCAGCTCTATTTCCCCATCGTTGGCGAGGGCGTCGTTGAGGTCGAGGCCGAGGACGGCTCCTTCTTCAACGTCGGTATCGAGCGCCTGCATCTGGAGCAGGACGCGGGCAAGCTGATCCACGACCTGTCGCCGACTGAATCCTACGTCGACCTGAATCGCGCAGGCACGGCCCTGATGGAGATCGTGTCGCGTCCGGACATTCGTTCTCCTGAAGAAGCCGTGGCTTACGTCAAGAAGATCAGAACCATCCTGATCTATCTGGGCACCTGTGACGGCGACATGGAGAAGGGCAATCTGCGGGCCGACGTGAACGTCTCGGTCTGCCGCGAGGGCCAGTACGCCAAATACAAGGCGACCGGCGACTTCAGCCACCTGGGCACGCGCTGCGAGATCAAGAACGTCAACTCCTTCCGCTTCATCTCCCAGGCCATCAACTATGAGGCCCGGCGCCAGATCGAGATCCTCGAGGACGGCGGCTCCGTCACCCAGGAGACCCGCCTCTATGACCCGACGGCCGGCGAGACCCGCTCGATGCGGTCCAAGGAAGAGGCGATGGACTATCGCTACTTCCCCGACCCCGACCTGCTGCCGCTGGAGCTGGAGCAGGCCTGGATCGACGACATCAAGGCCCATCTGCCGGAACTGCCGGACGCCAAGCGCCGCCGCCTGATGGCCGACTATGGCCTGTCGCAATACGATGCCGTGGTGCTGATCTCGGAACAGGCCAAGGCCGACTATTTCGAAGCCGCCGCCAGGGGGCGTGATGCGAAACTGGTGTCCAACTGGGTGACCAATGAGGTCTCCGCCCGCCTGGCCGCCGACGGCAAGGACTTCAGCGAGAACCCACTACCGGCCGCCCACGTCGCCCAGCTGGTCGAGCTGATCGAGACCAATGTCATCTCCTCCAAGATTGCCAAGGAGGTCTTCGACCACGTCTGGAACGGCGAGGGCTCGCCCGCCGAGGTCGTCGAAAAGCACGGTCTGAAGCAGGTCACCGACACCGGCGCGATCGAAAAGGCAATCGACGAGATCATCGCCGCCAATCCCGACAAGGCTGCCGCCGTCGCCGAAAAGCCCCAGTCCCTCGGCTGGTTCGTCGGCCAGGTCATGAAGGCCACCGGCGGCAAGGCCAACCCGGCCGCCGTCAATGACATCCTGAAGGCCAAGCTGGGGCTTTAGGGCTCGCTCGGCGTCTCCTCCCCGCTGCGCGGGGAGGGGGACCACGCGAAGCGTGGTGGAGGGGCCCCGCGCCGCCGAGCCTTGTTGCCAACAGCCAATCTCCAGGCCGTCATCCTCGGGCTTGACCCGAGGATCAGACTGTCCGGTGCGGCGTCGTCACGATGGGGCAACGTCCCGAGGGCCGTCCCGGATATCCAGCGACCCCAACGTCTGATCCTGGGGTCAAGCCCGAGGATGACGGGGGTGAACGGCGGACAAGGAAGTCTAATCAAACAGCTCCCCGCTCGGCTCAGCCCCCTCGACCACCTGCCGTGCCAGCGCCCGGGTCACCGGCCTGTGCATCGCATCCAGCCGTTCCACGACCTCCGCGGCGGCGGCGGCTGACCGGTCGATCCGTCTCAGCAGATAGGGCACCACATCCTTCTGCGGACGGATGCCGCGCTCGGCGAACCGGGCCTCCAGCATGGCCGACAGGACGGCGTCGTCGGGAACCTCCACCGGAACACTTATGACCGCGTCCAGCCGCGAGCGCAGGTCGGGCAGGGTGGCGTCCCAGCTCGACGGCGCCGATCGTGCGACCAGCAACAGGGCTCCGCCCGGTGCCTGGGCCAGGTTGATCAGGTGGAACAGGGTCTCCTCGTCGACGTCCCGCGCCGGGTCCAGCAGCACCGGCCGTCCGTCCAGCTCCATCGGATCGATCAGCGCTGCCTCGGCACCCTGGACGGCCACCGCCCCGACCCGCTCGGCCCAGATCTGCCCCAGCCGGCTCTTGCCGCAGCCCGCCGGTCCGCAGATCGCCATGACGCCGCCAATCAGATTGGGCCAGTCCGCCAGCGCCTCGACCGCCGCCCGGTTGCAGTCGGACACAACGAAGCCCTCTGCTCCGTCGGGCAGGTCACGCTGCAACGGCAGTCGCATCTGGTCGGCGGGCGAGGGGCGGGCAGTCATGGCCTTCCTCATAGCAGACGCGGAACGGGACGGCTCGCACGCCCGTGGACAAGGTCACGTGCCTGTGGACGCACCGGCTGTCTTCCCGACCCCGATCTTCCGCGTCTTCCCGATCCCCGATGCGGCATTCCCGCCCCGAAAGTCGCGTGTCAGGCCGCCAAAAACCCGCCTGTGTCCGATCCTGACGCAGGGGCCCGCTAGCCTCGGTTGATCAACAGCGCGGCGAAGGGGCGAATGTATCGACAGGACAGCTTTTCGGGATTTTCGGACGGGTCGTGTCTTTTGACCCCTGTGAGGCCCGCAAACCTTGACTTTCCGGGGCGATGATGCGCCCTTCCGCGCTCCCGAATTGCGCCCCTTGCGGCCTGTAATCCAAGACGAACCGACCATGCACGCCTACCGCTCCCATACCTGCGGCGCCCTCCGTTTGACCGATGCGGGTTCGAATGTCCGCCTGTCCGGCTGGGTCCACCGCAAGCGCGACCACGGCGGCCTTCTGTTCATCGACCTGCGCGATCACTACGGCCTGACCCAGCTGGTCCTGCACCCCGAGACGCCGGGTTTCGAGGCTGTCGAGCGTCTGCGGGCCGAGAGCGTCATCCGTGTCGACGGCGAGGTGGTGGCCCGCGAGGCTTCGGTGATCAACGCCAATCTGCCGACCGGGGAGATCGAACTGCGTGTCACCGGCGTGGAGGTCCTGTCCGAAGCCGCCGAACTGCCGCTGCCGGTCTTCGGCGAGCCCGAGTATCCCGAGGAAATCCGCCTCAAACACCGCTACCTCGACCTGCGCCGTGAGACCCTGCACAGGAACATCGTCCTGCGCTCGCGCGTGATCTCCTCGATCCGCCAGCGGATGGTTCAGCAAGGCTTTCTCGAGTACCAGACCCCGATCCTGACGGCCTCGTCGCCGGAAGGCGCGCGTGACTTCCTGGTGCCGTCGCGCCTGCATCCGGGCAAATTCTACGCCCTGCCGCAGGCTCCGCAGCAGTTCAAACAGCTGCTCATGGTCTCGGGCTTCGACCGCTATTTCCAGATCGCCCCCTGCTTCCGCGACGAGGACCTGCGGGCTGACCGGTCGCTGGAATTCTACCAGCTCGACGTCGAGATGAGCTTCGTTACCCAGGAAGACGTCTTCGCCGCCATCGAGCCCGTCATGCACGGTGTGTTCGAGGAGTTCGCCGACGGCAAGACGGTCGATCCCTATCCCTTCGTCCGCATTCCCTACCGCGAGAGCATCGCGATGTTCGGCACCGACAAGCCGGACCTGCGCAACCCGATCGAGATGAAGGACGTCTCGGACCATTTCCGCGACGGCGGCTTCGGCCTGTTCAACAAGATCCTCGGCGCGGATGCGAAGAACGCTGTCTGGGCCATTCCCGCCCCGACCGGCGGATCGCGGGCCTTCTGCGACCGGATGAACTCCTGGGCCCAAGGCGAGGGCCAACCGGGCCTCGGCTATATCTTCTGGTCCGAGGACCAGGGCAGCTGGGGCGGTCCGATCGCCAAGAACCTTGGGGCCGAGGCCACTGACGCCCTGATGAAGTCCCTCGGTATGGGCAAGGGCGACGCGGCCTTCTTCGCCGCCGGTGACCCGTCCGTCTTCTACAAATTCGCCGGCAACGCCCGCACCAAACTGGGCCAGGACCTGAACCTGATCTCGGATGACGAGTTCAAATTCTGCTGGATCGTCGACTTCCCGATGTTCGAGTGGAGCGAGGAGGAGAAGAAGGTCGACTTCTCCCACAACCCTTTCTCGATGCCGCAGGGCGAGATGGAGGCCCTGACCACCAAGGACCCGCTCGACATCCTTGCCTACCAGTACGACATCGTCTGCAACGGCTATGAGCTGTGCTCCGGCGCGATCCGGAACCACAAGGCCGACATCATGCTCAAGGCCTTCGAGATCGCCGGCTACGACGCCTCGGTCGTCGAGGACCAGTTCGGTGGCATGCTCAACGCCTTCCGCTATGGCGCGCCGCCGCACGGCGGCCTGGCTCCCGGCATCGACCGGATCGTCATGCTGCTGGCCAACCAGGTCGCGATCCGCGAGGTCATCGCTTTCCCGCTGAACCAGCAGGGCCAGGATCTGCTGATGAGCGCGCCGTCAGACGCGGCCGAACGTCAGTACAAGGAGCTGCACATCCGCGCGGCCTTGCCGCTCAAGGTCTGACGACGGACGTCAGCGGTCGGCGCTGGCGACGACCACATTCCGCGAGCGCGGCGGGACCGGGGGTGCCGGCGCCGCAGGCGGGGCGACCCGCACGACGCTGACTCCACGGCAGACGCGGACGGTCAGGCGGCCAGGAAGGCGGGTCGCGGAGTCGCCGCACGCCTGGCTGATCTGGGCCTGGGTGAGACCACCGGCTCCGGACAGGTCGGTGCCCCGGATGTCGGTGCGGTTCATCGAGGCCCCGCCGAAATCGGCACCCCCGAACCGTCCGCCGGTCAGCCGCGCCCCGTTCAGGGTCGCATCGCTGAAGCTGGCGGAACGGAAGTCGCCGTTCGACAGGTTCGACATGGCGATCTCTGCGTCGGAGAAGCTCGCCGAGCGGGCGTTGACGTTCGCCAGGGTCACAGCGTTCATCTCCGCCGCGCTGAGGTCTGCACCGGTCATGACAGCGCTGTTCAGATTGGCACCGTTCAGCGTGATCCCGGAAAGATTAGCTCCCGCCAGTCGCACCCTCACAAGGGTCGCGCCCATGGCTTCGGCACCCGAGAGGTCGGCACCGGAGAAATTGGCTCCGGTGAAATTGGCTCCCACCATTTCCGCGCCGGACAGGTCGGCTCGGCTGAAGTCACTGCCCGAGAAGTTCGAACCCACCAGTTCTGCGCCGCGCAGATTGGCTCCTACCAGGGTGGCGTTGGTGAAGACCGCGCCGGTGAAGGCCGCGCCGGTCAGGTCCCGGCCGGAAAGCTCGCAGCGGTGGCAGGTTCCGCCCAGCGAGACCATCCGGGCGACGTCGCGGTCCTGGAACTGGAACTGCATCTGGCTTTCGGCGCGGGCTGCGCCCGCCATGCCAACGGCCGCCAACGCGGCACCGAGGGCGAGGGCGGCGGTCGGGAGACGACGGAAGAGGGGCTTGGCAACCTGTTTCACAAGCCTTTCATGACCTCAAACAACGACAAGCCCTACTTAATTCGGTGTAAGGTCCGGGTGCCGCTAGCAGGCCGGAATGGAGAGCCCGCCCGGCAATTGCGTCGCCTCATCGCCGCAAGCCTGGTTCAGCCGGGCCTGGGTCAGACCTGTCGCGCGCCGCAGCGTCGCGCCCGAGAAATTGACCCCGGTCAGGGTCGCGCCAGAAAAGGCAGCACCCTCCAGATAGGCGCCAACGAAATTCGCGTTGGTCAGGTTGGCACCCGAAAAGCTGGAGCCGGAAAAGACTCCGCCATAGGCCTCAACGTCCCGCAGGTCGGCGTTGGAGAACCGGGTTCGATTCATGACCGCAAGGCTCAGATCCGCCTGACGCAGTCTTGCGCCCGAGAGATCGAGGCCGCGGACTTCCAGCCCGGACAGGGCGGCCTGGAACAGATTGCAGCCGGCGCAACTCGAACCGCCACGTACACGGGCGATCTGACCGGCGTTCTGGGCGACCGCCGGCAGGCCGACGGCGACGAGTGCGACGGCAGTGACTGCGGTGAGGATCGGCTTCATGGCGGGGCTCCGGTCTTCGTGCCGGGCAGGACCCGATCGACGTCATCGTGCCACGAATTCGTTGATCAACCCTGCATCGACGGTGCTGCGCCGCAGGTGTCGCAAATCCATCCTGCGCCGCGCTGCTGGAGCGAGAAGTCGCCGCAGGCGGGGCAGGCAACTGCCTCGGTGGCTGCCTGGGGCGTTATCGGGGTCTCGCGCCTTTGTCCGAAGGGCAGAACCACCAGATTGTCCGGTGCTGCGCCGCGCGCGAAGCCCTTGGATATGAACCGGGCAGCCGGCACGGCTTCGGGGGTATCGCCCTCGCCCTCCAGCATCCCGAGTCCGTTGGCGCTCAAGGGGTCGGGTGCGACGTTGGCCAGTTCATGCCGGTCCAGATAGGAGACGCCGAGCTCACGGAAAATGTAGTCCAGGATCGAGGTCGCCGACTTGATTGAATCGTTCCCCGTCACCGTCCCGGCCGGCTCAAAGCGGGTGAAGACGAAGGCATCGACAAACTCGTCCAGGGGCACGCCGTACTGCAGTCCTATGGAGATCGCGATGGCGAAATTGTTCATCAGCGACCGGAAGGCGGCACCTTCCTTGTGCATGTCGATGAATATCTCGCCGAGCTCACCGTCCTCGTACTCGCCGGTGTGGATGTAGACCTTGTGTCCACCGACAGCGGCTTTCTGGATGTAGCCCTTGCGGCGGTCGGGCAGTTTGCGACGGGTGCGCTCGCGTTCGACGACCTTTTCGACGACGCGCTCGACCGCTTTCGCCTCTGGCTCCCACCGACGCACCCGGGGCGCTGGTTCAGGCTCTGTCAGGTCGAGCAGAGGGCCGGCAGGCGGAGCGGCACGCAGCAACCGAATGGCGCGGTGCCCTTCTCTTGCTGCGTCAGACAGCAGCCTAGCGGCCTGGGCTGCCGTGGCTCGCCAGTCGAGCATCACCGGGGTCAGGTCCGGGATCGCGCTGACGGAGTCCAGTTCGGCGCGAACGCTGGCCTCGAACGCGTCGGGGTCGGAGAGGATGGCCGAAAGCGGGTCGGGGACGCCGTCCCATCCTGCCAGATCACCATGCCCAACCGCCCAGGCTTCGGCAGCGGCGATGTCCGGGCCGGAAAAGCCGAGTTGTGAAAGGATATCGTGCGCAACGCCTTCAAATCCGAGCACATCTCGCATGAAGCCGGAGTCCAGCATTGACGGCTGGAAGGCATCGTCCAGGCGGCTGACTTCCGCCAGAGCCTGTTCGAGGGCGTCCAACTCCACATCGGTGAAGCCCTTCGCCCGCAAGGCGGAGTGGTTCACCCCCGGCGCATCGATCAAGGTCCGCCGTCCGAACAGGTGACGCTCGGCCGCTTCGACTTCGCCGCCGCTCCGCTGGATCGCGACGGCCAGGGCGGGGCGCAGGCGCTGGGCGACCTCGCCGTCTACGGTCTGCCAGCCTTCGAGGACCGAAAGGCGCGACAGGCCCAGTCGTAGGGCGGCCTCCGCATCGTCTACGAAAAGCGCCACCGGGACCTCACCCGCTGCGGCCCGAACATGCTCTCCGATTTGCCTGGCGCGGGTCAGGTCGATCGGATCGGATGTCGTCAGCAAATGGTCACTCAGTCCGCCGAGCCCGATCGCCACCATTTCGGCACCGCCATCCGTGATCGCGGCCGTCCAGAGACTCGCAAGCTCGCTGAGCGCGGCGTCAAAACCGGATCCGAAGGCCTGCGCAAGAGAAGGCAGGGACAGAAGGATTCCGGGTGCCTCCTCCGACTGCGAAACTGCCTCGGCGGTAGTCGGGTCGAAGGCGAGAATGAGGTGGCCATCCATGGCGACTTCGGCGGCCAGAAGCGCCTCGGGCGCGCCGGAAGCGATCATGGCACGGTCGGCGATCGCCAATTTGAGGGAGGAGGGGGGCGTGGGCCGAAAACCGACGTCTAACCGCTCTCCCTGCATGGCCCGGTTGAGGTCGGCGTCGGCGGCCCCGGTCTTGCGCGCCGCGAGTGCGGCGCGCGCCAGGGCCGGGTTGCGCGAGGGATCCGCGCAATCGAGAGGCGATCCTTCGCAGCGAGTGACAGCATCGGACACATGTCCGAGGGCTGCGGTCATCGCTGCGAGGGCTCCCGCCGAGAGGCGTTCAGCCCGGTGAAGGGCCGCGTCTGCCCGAAGGCGTCGCGCTGCATCGGGTTCGGACAGGTTCGTCTGGCCAGGTGCGATTGCGGTTGTTCGGGCCGGGGTGGCCATCCCCAGGATCAGGGTCGCAGCCAGGGTTTCGGCCCGACTCGGGGAAAGTCGCCGGCACCAGGCTATGGCGGCCTCTGAAAGCGGGTCTTCACCATCCGCGGCAAGGTCTTCGGAGTCGGCCCAGTCCAGCCAGGCTTCGACCTGTACGTCCGTCCAGGCTGCGGGTGCGCGCACGGAGACGATCCGGTCCGCGCGCTCGACCTCGCGAGTTGGGCGGTGCATCTCGGCGGCGAGAGAAGCGAAGGGAAACCGCATACGGCAATCTCGACGTGACCTTTCTTTGAGGTTAGCGGCCTATCCGGGGTCCAGCAATAAATCTGGCGTGTTGCAGGTCGGTTACCCCCAAGATGTTGAGTTGGTCCAGGATCGCGGGGTGCTGGACGCGGGCCGTGGCGCTTTCTATGATGCTGCCGTGTCCCGGACCCCGCCGGATGACCGAACGTGAGTGGATTTCCGACGTGCTAGGCAGGATTTTCGGCTGGACCAGCGGTGCCACCATCGGCACCTTCTTCACGATCGCCAAACGCGGCGAGCATGTGGGGACAGATGAGTTCGGCAATCGCTATTACCTGTCCCGGGATCGTTCCAGCTATGATGGTCGCCGCCGCCGCTGGGTGACCTACAACGGCTATGCTGACGCCTCGAAGGTGCCGCCGGACTGGCATGGCTGGCTCCACTACACCTACGATGACCTGCCGACGGATCAGCCTCTTCCGCGCCGGTCGTGGGAAGAGGACCATCTGCCCAATCTGACGGGCACACCGATGGCGTGGCGGCCGAAGGGTTCGCTGGCTGCGGACGGTGTCCGGCCGCCGGCGACCGGCGACTACGAAGCCTGGCGTCCAGAATGAAGGTTCGCGGGTCCATCCTGGCCGGTGTGACGGCGGCGGCGCTGCTGGCTTCCGGCGGGGTGCTGGCTTCTGCGATCAATGACCTGCCCCAGGACGCCGTTCCCATCCAGGATTCCACGGCGGCGTTGAACCGGCAGGCCTCGCCGGCGGTGACGACCCCGGCCGTTGAGCCTGCGCCCGAAGGGGCTGTCGGGCAGACCACGCCGGTCGCACAGGCCCCTGATGTTCCCGTCGCTGTGGACGGGGCGGAGGAAACGACCGAGGGCGAAGAGAAGGCGGAAGAGGCACCGGCCCGTGCCGAGGCCCCGGCTGCGCCCTCGCGCCGTCAACGCCGTCGCGTCGCCATCGTCGAGGCCATCGACAAGATCACGGCCGAATCGATGCGATTCGAGGTCGAGGTCGGCGGGCGTCCGGTCCGGTTCGAGAAGACCCTGATCATTACGGCCCGCGCCTGTGAGGTTTCCGGCTCGGACGAACAGGTGTCGGACGCGGTCGCCTATCTGGAAGTCAGCCTGCAGCCGCGGGGTGTGATCCAGGTCAGTGAGCCGAGGCAGATCTTCCGGGGCTGGATGTTCGCGTCCTCGCCGGCTGTCAGTGGCCTGCAGCATCCGATCTATGACGCCTGGATCGTCGGCTGCAAGGCGTAGAACAGCGCCTCCGAACCAGTCATCGGCTCGAACAGCGAACGCATATTGGGCCTTAGCGGCCGGGCCGTCTGCAGGCGCTTGAGATAGGCGATCCTGGGTATTTCGATCGCGCCGAACTGGCTGAGGTGGCCGGTGAGGAACTGGGTGTCCAGCAGCCGCCAGCCGCCGCGCCTCAGCCGGGCGACGAGATGGACGAGGGCGATCTTCGAGGCGTCGCGCTCGCGGCTGAACATGCTTTCGCCGAAGAAGGCCCCGCCCAGGGTGACGCCATAGAGGCCGCCGACGAGGGTCTCGTCGCGCCAGCATTCGATACTGTGGGCCTGACCGCGGGCGTTCAGCTCGATGTAGAGCCGGCGGATGGGGGCATTGATCCAGCTTTCCTCCCGGCCCGGGCCGGAGGCGGCGCAGGCGTCGAGGACGGCGTCGAAGGCGGTGTCGACCCGGACCGTGACGCCGTCGGCGCGGACGGTGCGCCTGAGCCGGGTCGGGACGTGGAAGCCGTCGAGCGGGATGATGCCGCGCTGGTCGGGCTCGACGAGGAAGATCCGCGGATCGTCGCGGGCCTCCCCCATCGGAAAGACGCCGGTGGCGTAGCAGTTCAGCAGTTCGTCGGGACCGAAGCCGCCGAAGGGTCCGCCGGCGCTGAAGCCCGGGTCGCTCAGGCCTCGCCCTTCTGGCGTTTGGCCCAGTTTTCGAGCCAGTGGATGTCGTAGTCACCGGACAGGATGTCGGGCTCCTGCAGCAGCTTCTGGAACAGGGGAATGGTGGTGTCGATACCGCCGACGACCATCTCGTTCAGACTGCGCTTCAGGCGGGCGATGCATTCCTCGCGATCGCGGCCGTGGACGATCAGCTTGCCGATCAGGCTGTCGTAATAGGGCGGGATCGAATAGCCGGCGTAGATGGCGCTATCCAGACGGACGCCCAGGCCGCCCGGGGCGTGGAAGGAGGTGATCGTGCCGGGCGAGGGGGTGAAGGTCTCGGCGTTCTCGGCGTTGATCCGGCACTCGATCGAGTGGCCGGTGAATTTCACATCCGCCTGGGTGAAGGACAGGGGCAGGCCGGCAGCGATGCGGATCTGCTCGCGAACCAGATCGACGCCCGTGATCATTTCCGTCACCGGGTGCTCGACCTGGAGGCGGGTGTTCATCTCGATGAAGAAGAACTCGCCGTCTTCCCAGAGGAATTCGATGGTACCGACGCCGAGGTAGCCGATGGCGGCGATGGCCTTGTTGACCGTCTCGCCGATGGCGACACGCTCGGCCGCCGACAGGGCGGGCGAGGGGGCTTCCTCGAGGATCTTCTGGTGGCGGCGCTGCAGCGAACAGTCGCGCTCGCCGAGGTGGACGACATTGCCGTGGCTGTCGGCGACGACCTGAAGCTCGATGTGGCGCGGCTTCTGGAGATAGCGCTCCATATAGACGGCACCGTTGCCGAAGGCGGCGGTGGCCTCGGACTGGGCGGTCTGGACGGCCTCGACCAGATCGTCGGCGGTCAGGGCGACCTTCATGCCGCGCCCGCCGCCGCCGGCGGCAGCCTTGACGATCAGGGGGAAGCCGATGGTCTTCGAAGCCGCGATGGCGTCCTCGATGGTCTCGACCTCGCCGGCCGAGCCGGGCACGCAGGGGATGCCGGCTTCCAGCACCGTCTGTTTGGCCGTGATCTTGTCGCCCATGACCCGGATATGCTCGGGCTTGGGACCGATGAAGGTCATGCCGTGGGCCTCGACGATCTCGGCGAAGCGGGCGTTCTCGGACAGGAAGCCGTAGCCGGGGTGAATGGCCTGGGCCCCGGTGATCTCGGCCGCTGCGATGATCGAGGGGATGTTCAGATAGCTCTTGGCGGCGGGCGCCGGGCCGATACAGACGCTCTCGTCGGCCAGCCGGACCCACATGGCACCGCGGTCAGCCTCGGAGTGCACTGCGACGGTGGAGATGCCCATCTCCTTGCAGGCACGGTGAATCCGCAGGGCGATTTCGCCGCGGTTGGCGATCAGGACCTTGGTGAACATGGCCGTCTCAGGCCTCGAGCAGGACGAGGGGTTCGCCGAACTCGACCGGCTGGGCGTCGCCGACCAGGACCTCGACCACGACGCCGTCACGCGGGGCCTGGATCGGGTTCATGGTCTTCATGGCCTCGATGATCAGCAGGGTCTGGCCCTTCTTGACCTTGTCGCCGACGGCGATGAAGGGCGGGGCTTCCGGGGAGGCCTGCAGATAGACGGTGCCGACCATCGGCGACTTCACCTCTTCGCCCTTTTTGGCGACGATGGTGGCGGGATCGGACGGCATGGCGGCCGGGGCGGCGGTGGCCGGAGCGGCGGCAGGCGCATGGGCGACCGGGGCCGGGGCGGCGGCATATTGCATGACCGGGGCGGCCACCAGTTCGCGGGCGACGCGGATGCGAAGTTCACCGCGTTCCACCTCGATCTCGGTGAGGGAGGTGTCGTTCAGGATGTCGGCCAGCGACCGCACCAGGGTGGTGTCGATCTCGGCTTCGTTCTTGAGCCGGGGGGCGGTCGTCTTGGATTCGGCCATGGGAGCCTCTTGTTACCTTTTAAACCGAACGGTCGGCGGCAGGGCGGTGTTCCCGCGCCAGTCGCAGAGCGGCCTTCACGGCCAGTTCGTAGCTGAATGGGCCGAAGCCCGAAACCACGCCGGCGGCAACCGGCGAGACATAGGAGCGATGACGGAAGCGCTCGCGCGACGCCGGGTTGGACAGGTGGCATTCGACGATCGGGATCGTCAGCGTCCTGAGCGCGTCCAGCAGGGCCACCGAGGTGTGGGTATAGCCGGCGGCATTGATGACCAGGGCCGAGGCCTTTTCGCGGGCCTCATGGACCTGGTCGATCAGTTCGCCCTCGTGATTGGTCTGGCGGAAGACCACCTGGGCACCGTCGGCCGCCCGTTCGCACTGGGCCTGGACGTCGGCGAGGGTCTCATGTCCGTAGATGTCGGGCTCGCGCACCCCAAGCAGGTTGAGGTTCGGGCCGTTCAGGACGTAGAGGACGGGGGTCTCGGGCATTGCGCTCGCGATTGTGGCGGTCCGACCGGAATCGGACCGGCCTTTTAGCTGAGGCGT
>JAIESL010000007.1 GCA_019746095.1 Caulobacteraceae bacterium | reverse complement strand
CAGCGGTCTGGCGCGGCTCGGCGGCGTCCAGGGCGGCGCGGAAATCCGCCGCTTCCAGCTTGCCCAGACGGATGATGTCCAGATCCAGCGGGTCGCCGTTGGTCAGGGTCTCGCCCAGGGCGACATGGCCGTTCACCAGGGCCTCGCACCAGGCAACCAGCGGATAATCTCCCTCCGGCGCGCCACGGGGCATCGGATTGGCATAGGCCACGGCCTCGCGGAAGCGCTCGCTCTCGACCGCCTCGTCGCGGGGGGCCGTGGTGGTGACCTCGGCGTCCTGCCGGGCCGGAGGCGTCTGGGTCGCAATGACCAGGGCGGAGAGAAGGCTGAGGAGCATGGGGAAGCCTGAGGCAGTTCGGTCGGACGATCCAGACGCAACGCTTGAACAGGGCAGATGGTTTTTCTGCGGCGCCGCGTCCGGCAACAAAAAGGGCGGCGGACCCGAAGATCCGCCGCCCCAGTTTGTCTCAGGTATCAGGCCTTAGAAGTTGGCGGTGACACCGAAGAAGAAGTAACGGCCCAGCGAGTCGTACAGCTGCGGGAAGGTGTTACCGTTGCCGGTCGTACCCGTGCTGAGCGTCAGTTGCGGATCGTCATCGAGGACGTTGTTGACGCCGGCCCGAACGGTGACGGTATCCATCACCTGCCAGGTCGCTGCCAGGTCGAGGTAGTTCTCGGCATCGAAGAAACGATCGATGCGGGTACCACCGTTGTTCAGCGAGCCGTTGGCGCCGAGGACGGCGAGTTCAGCTTCGCCGTAGTGGCGCCAGGTGGCCGACAGGTCCATGTCCCACGGCGTGCTCCAGGTGGCACGGGCGCGGTGACGGTATTCCGGGTTCGGAACGCCGCACTGGTTGGCGTAGAAGCCGGCGCAGTCATAGACCGAGTTCGTTGCACCCAGGCCGGTGTCGGTGACCAGCTCGGTGAGCAGGGTCGCGACGTAGGACAGGCGCATCGAGCCCATGTTGGACATGCCGATGTCTTCGAGGTCGAAGCCATAGTCAGCATTGATGTCCCAACCGGTCGTGCCGAGACCGCCGATGTTGTTGTTCAGGTCCTGAACCACACCGGTGCCGACCCACAGCTGGCCACCCACGTTACGGGTGATGCGGGCGCAGGCCGCGGCATCCGGGGTCGCCGAATAGCACTGGGCCAGGGTGTTGAGCGAACCGATCGACGACACCAGACCGTCCACCTGAATGTCGAAATAGTCGACCGTCAGGTTGAAGCCCGGGACGAAGCTCGGGGTCCACACCACACCGTAGGTGAAGGTGTCGGCTTCTTCGGGGTTCAGGTTCGGGTTACCGCCGGTCAGCTGGTTGTACTGGCCAGCCGGGCTGTTCAGGGCACCGCTGTTCGAACGAACCGTGGTGACCTGGTGCGGAGCCGTACCGATGCAGTTCGGAGCCACAACGCCGGTGTTGGCATCGCAGGGGTCACGATCGGCGTCGAACAGGCCGAAGCCCTGGGCCGCGAACATTTCGATCACGTTGGGCGCCCGCACAGCGCGCGAGTAGCTGGCGCGGAAGCGGATGTCCTCGATCGGGGCGTAGTCGGCACCGAACTTGTAGGTGTCGGTGCTGACGTTCTGGTACTCCGAACGACGGTAGGCGGCGTCGATCGAGGCCGAATAGGCCCACGATTGATCATCAGCCAGCGGGATCTGGATTTCACCGAAGACTTCGGAGACGTCCGCAGCACCCGCGAGACCAATCGTCGGTCCACCCTGGCCGGCGCCGTCGCCCGAAGCGAAGGCAGCGTCCGTGGTGGAGGACAGGGCGTCACGGCGATATTCAGCACCGAAGGCGACCTGAACGGTGCGCGACGAAGCCGGCATCGACCAGCCGGTGTCACCCGTGATGGCAGCGGTCACGACCTGCTGGGTCGTTTCACCGCGCTGGATCAGCGGGATCTGCAGGTAGTCGAGGGCGGCCTGGGTCACGCCACCCAGGATGAAGATGTCGTAGGGGACGCAGTTCGGGTCCGTACCGTTGACGACCGAACGGCAGGTCGGGGTGCCGGCGACGTTGACGACGTCGAGGGCGCGACCGAGCCGGGTGGTCGAGAAGTCGTTCATGTAGGTACGGGCGAGGGCGACGCGCGAGAACTGCGCGGCGACGTCATAGTTCCAGCCCGGGGCGAGTTCGCCGCGGATGCCGAGCACGCCACGATAGGAGGTGTAGTTCAGGTCGTCCTGACGGCCACCGCCTTCGACGTTCCGGCGACCGACGTACAGGGTACGGCGGGCGTCAGACGCGATGTCGCCTGCGGTACAGCCGATGGTCGCTGCCTGTTGGGCACCGAGCAGCGGGTTGCCGCAGTTGATGTCGGGGGTGCTGAAGAAGTTGCCCGACGGAGCGATCTGGGCCACCGACTGGTAGTCCGAGAACATCAGCTGGGCGAACACTTCGGCCTTGTCGGTCACGGCGTATTTGCCGAACGCGCCCATGGTGTAGCGCTCGTCCGGACGCTGATAGTAGTTCAGCGGGCCGTAGTTGTACTGGTTCAGGGCGTTGTTGAACGGCACGAAGGTACGGCCGGCGCCCAGGGTCGAGTTGAACGAAGAGAAGTCGGTGAAACGACCCGGGAAGGACGTGCCCGAACCACCGCAGGTGAAGCTGTTCGGCGTGCCACCAGCCGGAGCAGCGATCGAGCAGCCCGAATAGTCGCGGTCGGCCTGGAGGATCGGGTTGTTGTTGCGATAGCCGGCATAGGCCATCACGTTGCCGCGGCCGTCGGGAGCCGCAACGCCCATGATGATGTTGACCGAACGGCTTTCACCGTCAGAGACGTTGTCGTCCGGCAGGCGGAACTGGGCCGGGTTGGTCGCGCCGCGGGCGGCGATGACCGAACGCAGGTTGCCCACGCCGTCATAGTCGTTGTTGTGCTGATAGAAGCCGTACTGGGCGTCGATCTGCAGGCCTTCGAAGTCCTTCTTCATGATGAAGTTGACGACGCCGGCGACAGCGTCCGAGCCGTAAACGGCGGAAGCGCCGCCGGTCAGGACTTCAACGCGCTCGACCAGTTGTTCCGGGATCTGGTTCAGGTCGGCCGCGTCGTCGTTCGGCGAGCCGTAGCCCATACGACGACCGTCGATCAGCACCAGGGTGCGCGACGAACCGAGGTTACGCAGCGAAACCGTGGCCGTACCCGAAGCGCCGTTCGAGACGGTCGAGTTCTGGGCGGCGAAGGCTTGCGGCAGTTGCGAGATCAGGTCCTCGACCCGGGTCACACCCGCGGAGTCGATGTCCTCGCCGGTCACCTGCGTCACCGGGCTGGTGGTCACGAGGTTGGCTTGCGGAATGCGCGAACCCGTGACGATCACGTCATCGAGTTGGGCTTCCTGGCCGCCGTCCTGGGCCATGGCCGGCGCGGCGAAGGCGAGAGCGGCGAATCCGCCGATCATCGTCGTCGACAGCAGCCGATTACGGATTTTCTGGGTTCTCAAAGGTCGTCTCCTGATGTTCGACACAACCGGTTTCCCGTGCGTCGCAGCCTTAGAATGGAATATTCCCTTCCCCCGCGGACAGATTCCCAACCGCAGTTGCGTTAGGGTATGCGCTGCTGTGCCGCATTCGCCAGCCAAATTACACGACTGTAACCCGGTCTAAGCGGAACTGTCGTATTTAGGCCACGATACGGACACAGGCGGCGGACCGCCCCCGGAGTTGACCCTGCGACGGACTTGTCCGACTGAATGCGGGTGCCCAGGGCGCGCTGAATTGAGGGTGATCCGATGTCATTGATTTCCGGTCTGGCGGCCGTGGCCGCGGCCTCCGCACTTTCGGGACAGGCCGCGCCGGTCCAGGAACGCCCCGAAACCCTCGCGCGGCTGCTGGCCTGCCGCAGCATCGCCGAAAGCACGGCGCGGCTGGCCTGTTACGACACAGCCGCCGGAGCGCTGGACACTGCCGAACGGCAGGGCGAGCTGGTGGTTCTGGACCGCGCCGGTGTGGCCGAGACCCGCCGGCAACTGTTCGGCTTCCAGATGCCGGCCCTGCCCCGCCTGTTCGGGCCTGAGGGGGCGGTCGAGATCCAGTCGGTCGAAACCACCCTGCAAAGCGCCGCCCTCGCGGGCGAGGGCCGTTGGGTCTTCCGCCTGGCGGACGGCAGTGTCTGGCGCCAGATCGACACCGAGCGCGTCAATTTCCGCAACCGTCCCGGCCAGGCTGTCCAGATTCGCAGGGCCAGCCTGGGCAGTTTCCTGCTGACCGTCGGCGACAGCCGGGCGGTTCGCGTGCGGAGACAGTAGAGATGGCCCCGCGCCCCCTGTCCCCGACCGTCTGGGCCTCGCCGCAGCTGGCACCCGAGGCCCTGCCCGCCCTGGCGGCGGCCGGCGTGGCGCGAATCATCAGCAACCGCCCCGACGGCGAGGAGCCGGGTCAGCCGACGGCCGCCATGATGGAAGCCGCCGCCCGTGAGGCGGGCATGGCCTTTGCCTGGATCCCGGTATCCGGCCTGCCCGGACCGGATCAGGTCGCGGCCGTGGCTGAACTGCTGGCGGATGGCCTGCCGACGGTGATGTTCTGCCGCTCGGGGATGCGCTCGGCCTCGGCCTGGGCCATGGCGCAACGGCGGGCGGGGCTCGATGCGGACGCCCTGCGCGACGCCGCCGCCGAGGCCGGCTACGACCTCGGCCGGGTTCCACTGTAGCGGTTAGCGCAGGATCGCCACGCGGGTGGCATAGGGCACCGGTTCCGGGGTGCAGGACGCCAGGGCGAGTTGCATCGCCATGAGACACAGGAAGGCCGCCGCGATGGGCTGGAGCCGATTTGAGACAGCCAGGGCGATGGAAACGGCCACTTTGGGCACTCCGCAGAAGATTTACGGAATGCTAACGCAAGGGGTGGGCCGCCCCCGATGATCCCGTTCGTGGCCATGCCGGCGTTTGAATACGGGCGGGTGGATGTGGTCTCGCCCCTGATCCGGCGCGTGGTCGCCAACAATCCGGGGCCGTTCACCTATACGGGGACCGGGACCTATATCGTCGGGCGGCGCGAACCCGGGGCGGGCTTGGCGGTGATCGACCCAGGCCCGCTGAACGAGGCCCATCTGGCGGCCCTGCTGGCGGCGGTCGAGGGCCAGACGGTCAGCCATGTGCTGGTGACCCACACCCACCGCGACCATGCCCCCCTCGCCCGCCCGTTCGCCCGGGCCGTCGGCGCGCCGATCCTGGCGGCGGCACCCCCGGTGCGGACCGTCCATGCCTCGGCCACTCCGGACGAGGACGACGACGACAGCTTCTCACCCGATATCGTGCTGGGCGGCGGCGAGCGGCTGGCCGGGGACGGCTGGACCATCGAGGCCATGGCCACGCCGGGTCATGCCTCCAACCACATGGCCTTTGTGCTGGCCGAGGAGAACGCCCTGTTCAGCGGCGATCACGTCATGGGTTGGTCAACGACGGTCGTGGCCCCGCCCGACGGCGACATGACCGACTATATGGCCAGTCTGGAGGCGGTCATGGCGCGCAGGTTCGCGACCCTCTGGCCGACCCACGGGGCGCCGATCACCGACCCCGGGCCCTTCCTAGAGGCCTACCGCACGCACCGCCTGGGCCGCGAGGCCCAGGTGCTGGCCCGGCTGGCGGCTGGGGACCCGCGGATCGCCGACATGGTGCCGGTCCTCTATGCCACCGTGGATGCCCGGTTGTGGCCGGCCGCCAGCCTGTCGGTCTGGGCCCAGTTGATCGCCCTGGAGCGGGCCGGACGGGTCAGGGCCATGCCGGGCCCGGCGATCGACGCCGTCTGGACCCTGACCTGAGCCTCAGGCCGCGGCGCGCAGGGTTTCGCTGATCGCGGTCGCCATGCGGCAGGCCTCGCCGCCGTGAGCCCGGTGGTCGCGGGCGGCGACGCGGATGTCGGTGCGGCCCGGCCGGATACGGATGACGGCGTCATGGTCGACGCCGAACCAGAAGCCCGTCCGGGTGCCGTCCGCCCGTCCGACGCCGGCACCGCGCAGGGTGAAGCCGGCTTGTTCAAGGGCGTAGATGGCAGTGGTCGGCGCGATCTGGCGCATCACCGGTCGGGCACCGGGGCAGGCTTCCGGACCCGCGGCCGGGCCGGGGCCGCGACCGCCCCGCTCATCGCCGAGGTCGCCGAAGCCGGGGATCTCAACCAGATCGGTGCTGATGTTCTCGACCGGACCGGCGGCGAAACGGGACTTCTGCCAGACGAAGCCGCCGAGGGTGACCCCGGCCGCCAGAACGGCGAACAGGGCCAGCCCCCCCAGCTTGCGGAAATTGGCGAAGGACAGGACCAGCGCACCGAAGGCCGCTGCGGCACCGGCGAACGACAGGTACCAGGCCGCCTGAAGCGTCAGCCGGTCATAGCCGACCTCGACCGGCCAGGCCTCAACCCGCGTGCCGAGGGCCGCCACCAGCACCAGCAGGGGGGCGGCGATGGCGAGCAAGGCCAGCCCCTGGACCCGTCGTATGCCGGCTGTCGGGCGGCGCATCGGCTCAGGCCGCCGTTGTCGGCAGGCGATAGTCCTTCAGTCGCTCGCGGAGCAGCTTCTTGTCGATCTTGCCGGTGGCACCCAGGGGGATGTCGTCCACGAAGACGACGTCGTCGGGCATCCACCATTTGGCGATCTTGCCCTGCAGGAAGTCGAGGTGCTCCTGCTTGTTCTGGGCCTGATCGGGCTTCAGCTTGACGATCAGGACCGGCCGTTCGTCCCATTTCGGATGGGCGGCCCCGATCACGGCGGCCAGCTCCACCGCGGGATGGCCGACGGCGATGTTCTCGATCTCGATCGAGCTGATCCACTCACCGCCGGACTTGATCACATCCTTGGCCCGGTCGGTGATCTGCATGAAGCCGTGCTCGTCGATGGTCGAGACGTCGCCGGTATCGAAGAAGCCCTCGTGGTCGAGGATATCCCCGCCCTCGCCCTTGAAATAGGCACCCGAGATGGTCGGGCCCTTGATCATCAGCCGGCCATAGGTCGTGCCGTCATGAGGCATCTCCTGCCCGGCATAGTTCTTCAGCTTGAGCTCGACGCCGAGCGGCGGCATGCCCTGTTTGACCCGCCACTTCATGCTCTCGTCATAGGGCAGGGCTTCCAGTTCGGGCGGCAGGATCGAAATGGTGCCGATCGGCGAGGTCTCGGTCATGCCCCAGCCCTGGATCACCTCGACGCCGAACTCGTCGTGGAAGGCACGGATCAGGCTTTCAGGGACGGCCGAGCCGCCGATCATGACGCGCTTGACCGTCGGAATGGTCAGGTTGTTCTCGCGCAGATGCGTCAGCAGCATCTGCCAGACGGTCGGCACGGCGGCGGAGAAGGTCACGCCCTCGGACACGATCAGCTCATAGATGGCGGCACCGTCCATACGCGCGCCCGGCATGACCAGCTTGGCACCCGAGGCCGGGCCGGCGAAGGCGATGCCCCAGGCATTGGCGTGGAACATCGGCACCACCGGCAGGATCACCTCTTTCGGCGACGGCCCCAGAACGGTGGACTGCATGCCCAGCAGCGTATGGATGAAGTTCGAGCGGTGCGAATACAGCACGCCCTTGGGATTGCCGGTCGTGCCCGAGGTGTAGCAGAGGCCGCAGGCCGTCTGTTCGTCGAACCCGCCCCAGACCACGTCTTCCGACGCTGCGCCCAGCAGGGCTTCATAGCATTCGGCACCCGGCAGTTTGGTCGCCGGCATGCTCAGTTCGTCGGTCATCACCACCACCCGCTTCACCGAGGGGCAGTGCGGCAGGATGGCCTCCAGCAGCGGGATGAAGGTCAGGTCGACGAAGATGATCTTATCTTCGGCGTGGTTGATGATGTAGATCAGCTGTTCCGGGAACAGGCGCGGGTTCAGGGTGTGGCAGATCGCGCCCATGCCCATGATGCCGTACCAGGTCTCCATATGGCGACCGGAGTTCCAGGCCAGGGTAGCGATCCGGTCGCCGACCTTGACGTCCCAGCCCTTCAGCACGCTGGAGACTCGTTTGGCCCGGGCGTGGATTTCCGCATAGGTGGTGCGAACGATCGGTCCCTCGACCGAACGGGTCACGACCTCGCGGTGGCCATGCCAGTTCTTCGCGTGGTCGAGAATCTTGTCGACCGTCAGCGGCCAATCCTGCATCAGTCCGAGCATCACTATCCCTCAAGGCTGCGCCTGCTCCTCGAGGCGCTTGCAACACACGCTATCGGCGCGTCGGGGGATAAGCAACGTGACGTGAGGTCACCCCTCCGGCTGTGCGGCTTGGCGAAACCTCATTCGCGGCCCTAGAAGCGACAGATGCCCATCCTTATCGCCATCACCGGCGGCTCCGGCTCCGGCAAGAGCACGCTCGCTGAAGCCCTGGTGTCCGCCCTGCCCGACGGGGCCGCGGTGCTGCTGCGCGAAGACTCCTACTATCGCGATGCGGCCAGCCTGCCCGACTTCGACCCGGCCACCTTCGATTTCGACGATGTCACGGCGCGCGACCACGCCCTGATGAGCCGAGACCTGGCCGAGTTGAAAGCCGGGCGGGACATTGTCGCGCCGCGGTACTCCTTCATCCACCACGGGCGGGAACCGGGCGGGGAGCCGGTGCAGGCGGCACCGGTCGTCATCGTCGAGGGCACCCATGTCCTTTGCACACCGGCACTGGTCGCCCTGTTCGACATCCGGGTCTTCGTCGACACCCCCGCCGACATCCGCTTCATCCGCCGTCTTTTGCGCGACCAGACGGAGCGGGGCCGGACGGCCGATTCCGTGATCACCCAGTATCTGGCCACCGTGCGACCGGGCCATGAGCGGTTGACCGAGCCGTCCAGGGTCAATGCCGACTTCATCATCGCCGACGCAACCGCCGCCGTTCGGCTGGAAGACCCGCAGGCCGTGATCCGCCTGGCCGCGCCGGTGCTGGCTCACCCGTTTCTGGTATCAATGGTCAGCGACCAGGGTTAGGACAGTGTTCCGCAGCCCTTGACCGCCCGCGACCCAAAACGCCAAGCTGCACTCCAAATTGAGCATCCAACTCCCATGCACGGCCCCGGCGTCGCCTCCCTTCCCGTTGACCCCAAGCGACAGACGATCCTCCGCTGCGCGCGGATGGCCTTCGTCAATGAGGGCTATGCGGCGACCAAGATCGAGCCGATTGCCCGTGAGGCCGGGGTTTCGACCGCCACCCTCTATGCCCTGTTCGCCGGCAAGGCCCAGCTGTTCTCGGCCGTGATCGAGGACGCGTCCGACGATTTCGGGGCCCAGATGGCCGGGATCCGCACCCTTGAGGGCGACGTACGCCAGCAACTGGTCGGTTTCGGCCAGGCCTATGCCGACTTCATGAGCGACCCGTTCGTGCGGGCGGTGTTCCGGCTTGTCATGGCGGAGCGGCCAAGGTTCCAGCCCGTGGCCCGGAAGTTTTTCGACCGGGGCCGGGCGGCCTTCGGCGCAACCCTGATCAGCATCCTGATCGCCCAGTCAAAGGCCGGGGCGCTGAAGCCGATGGAGCGCCCGTCCTGGGCCGCAGGCCATCTGATGGGGATGATCGAACACCCGGTCTTCTTCGTCCCCCTGGTCACCGGAGACGAGATCAAGGTCAAACGGTCGAATGCCGAGGTGGTTCAGGACGCCGTGGAAACCTTCATGGGCCGTTTCGGGGCCTGATCGTTCACGGCCACAGGCGTGTAGTGGTCCAGCCTGTACCGTCCCGGTCGAAGCGCAGCCGGTCATGCAGGCGGAACGGCCGGTCACGCCAGAACTCGACACTGTCAGGAACGACACGCCAGCCGGTCCAGCGCTCCGGCCGGGGCACGTCCTCGCCCTCGAACCGGGCGGTCTCGCGCGCCACCGCAGCTTCCAGCGCCGCACGGCTGTCCAGCGGCCGGGACTGGTCCGAGGCCCAGGCCCCGATCCGGCTCTCGCGCGCCCGGCTGGCGAAATAGGCATCGGCCTCCGCCGTCGTGACCGGTTCGACGGCACCGCGCACCCGGACCTGACGGCGCAGTGATTTCCAGTGAAACAGCAGAGCCGCGCGCGGGCGGGCGGCCAGTTCCAGCCCCTTGGCGCTCTCGCGGTTGGAATAGAAGGTGAAGCCGCCGGCATCGACGTCCTTGAGCAGGACGATCCGGCTGTCGGGCGCGCCGTCCTTGTCGACGGTCGAGAGCGTCATGGCGTTGGGATCGTTCGGCTCGGTCCCCTTCGCATCCCCCAGCCAGTCGATGAACAGGCCGACCGGGTCGGTGCGATCGAAGATGCTCTCGTCGCCATTGGCGGCCAGGGCGGCGGCGTAATCGACCGCATAGTCTTCGCGGGTCGGGGTCGGCGGGATCACAGAAGCGGTCATGGGATGCAGATAGACCTTCGCGGCGTCGCTGTGGAGTGGCCACGCGGTTAACCGGGCCTTGACCATCTCGGGAGTCTTAGTGCGCCGATGCGCGCCCGATCGCACTCCGAAGTCGTCTCGACCCGCGAGGCCTATGCCCTGCTTGGCCTCACCGGCCCGGCGGAGGGCGAGGCCCTGACCGCGGCCTTCCGCATCGCCATCAAGGCCGCGCGGCCAGAAGCCGCAGACGGAGACGAGGACCGGTTCCGGAAAATCATCGCCGCCTGGCGGCTGATCCAGCGGCAGACTGCGCCCCTGGCCCTGGCGGCACCGGCGGCACCGCCCGACGCCCTGCCGGTCGTGGCGATCGGCCCGTTCGACGCCCTGAACGGTGGTTCGACGGAGGTTCAGCTCGGCGCACGCAGGCTGCGGGTCCGGGTTCCGGCCGGCCTGCGGACCGGCGAGCATCTGAGGCTGAAGGCGGCGGGCGAGGACGGAAGCGACCTCTATCTGCCGGTTCTGGTGCGCGGTGCCGATGGACTGAGCGCCATGGGCGACGACCTCTACATGACCTGCCCCGTATCCCCTCGCCTGCTGGCCGACGGCGGGCGGCTGGAGATCGGGACCCATGCCGGACCGCGCTCGGCCTGGCTGGTGGCCGGGCATCAGCCGCTGCGGCTGCGGCTCAAGGGGCTGGGCCTGCCCGCCCGCGGATCGCGTCCGCAGGGGCATCTGTTCGTAACGCTGGAGCCGACCGAGGACGCGCCATCGGCAGCAGAGGACCTGCTGATACGCTTCACACGCGTCTGGACGCCGGACCGGCTGGCGGCTTAGGTCGTCGGATGTCCCACAACAGCTTCGGCCATCTGTTTCGCGTGACCACCTGGGGCGAGAGCCACGGGCCGACGATCGGCTGTGTCGTGGACGGTTGCCCGCCCCTGATCCCCCTGACCGAGGCCGACCTCCAGCCCTGGCTGGATCGGCGCAAGCCGGGTGGCAGCCGGTTCGTAACCCAGCGGCAGGAGAGCGACACGGCGCGCATCCTGTCCGGCGTGTTCGAGGACGGGAACGGCCCGGTCACCACCGGTGCCCCCATCGCCATCCAGATCGAGAATGAGGACGCCCGGTCGAAGGACTATGGCGAGATCGCCCGCGCCTTCCGGCCCGGCCACGCCGACTACACCTACCAGGCCAAATACGGCGTCCGCGATCACCGTGGCGGCGGCCGCTCTTCGGCGCGCGAGACGGCGATGCGGGTGGCGGCGGGGGCGGTGGCGCGCAAGGTTCTGGGCGAGGGTGTCTCTATCCGCGCCGGCGTCATCCAGTTGGGACCGCACAGGATCGCGCCCGACGCCGTGGATTTCGAAGCGGTCTATGACAACGCCCTGTTCGCGGCCTCGGGCTCGGTCGTCCCGGCATGGGAGTCTTACCTCGACGGCATCCGCAAGGCCGGCTCCTCGATCGGCGCGATCGTGGCGCTGGAGGTCACGGGAGTGCCCGCCGGCTGGGGCTCACCCCTCTATGGCAAGCTGGACGCCGAACTGGCGGCGGCGATGATGTCGATCAATGCAGTCAAGGGCGTCGAGATCGGCGCGGGCTTCGGCTCGGCCGAACTGACGGGTGAAGAGAACGCTGACGCCATGCGGCTGGGTGAGGACGGGCGGCCGGTCTTCCTGTCCAACCACGCGGGCGGGGTTCTGGGCGGCATCTCGACGGGCCAGCCGCTGACGGCGCGCGTCGCCTTCAAGCCGACCTCCTCCATCCTGACGCCGGGCCAGACCATCACCCGGGACGGCACCGAGACCGAGGTGCGGACCAAGGGGCGGCACGACCCCTGCGTCGCCCTGCGCGGCGTGCCGGTGGTCGAGGCCATGGCGGCCTGCGTGCTGGCCGATGCGATGCTGAGGCACAGGGCGCAGGTGGGATGAAGCTGGATCGGCTGCCCTCTGCACCCCCGTTCGAGTTCGACTCAAGGCAACGCGGCGCGGGGTGGGGCGTGCCTCTCGTGGTGATGGTAATAGGGGCCATGTGTGCCGTCGGAGTCTGGCTCGGCCGACCGGTCGGACCACCCGAGACTGTACAAGGAACAGTGGTGGGCTTTCACATTCGACAAGGGAAAGCCGATCGGCATGAGAATACCCGGATAATGCTCGATGGCAGGCTCGAGTATGTGGAACTGCCCCTCAGCGCCGACTGTCGACCCGGCGATGTAATTGAGCTTTCGCGGATTCCACGGGCGGTTTCCAGGTCATCGCTGGCCGTGACCACTGGCCAGCCGTGCCGACGCGAAACACCCCCTTTCCGCCACTGACACTGTTTCCTATATAGCCGCCAGCGAGGTTCATAACCCTCGGAGTCCCGGGAGCATCCCCATGATCGACGTTCGACCCTTCAACACCCTCGGCGGCGCCAACCACGGCTGGCTGAACGCCAAACATCACTTTTCCTTCGCCAACTACTATGACCCCGCCCGTATGAGCTGGGGCCGGCTGCGCGTCTGGAATGACGACGAGATCGCCGCCCGGTCGGGCTTTCCGCCCCATCCCCACGCCGACATGGAGATCATCACCTATGTCCGCACCGGAGCCATCACCCATGAGGATTCCATGGGCAACAAGGGCCGCACCGGTGCCGGCGACGTCCAGGTGATGAGCGCGGGCACGGGCGTGCGTCACTCCGAGTTCAATCTCGAGGACGAGATGACCACCCTGTTCCAGATCTGGATCGAGACCGACAAGCCAGGTGCCCAGCCGGGCTGGGGCATGAAGCCCTTCCCGAAGTCCGACCGGACCGGAAAATTCCAGGTGCTGGCCTCGGGCGATCCCACCGACGAGGCCCTGACCATCAACGCCGACGCCCGGGTTCTGGGCGCGACGCTGAAGGCCGGTGAAAGCCTGACCTACAGCCTGGCCGCGGGCCGTCGCGCCTATCTGGTGCCGGCGGTCGGTGCGGTCGAGGTCAACGGTACGGCCCTGAACGCCCGCGACGGTGCGGCGATCAAGGATGAGGCAGAGATCACGATCACGGCGAAGGCCGACGCCGAACTGGTGATGGTCGACAGCCTCTGATTGCGATCTGCATATCCGCCCGCAGGTTGCCCTGCTAACAAGCCTGTCCGGCAGGGGACCGGCGGGGGGAATCTGAATGAATGCTCGATGGACTGGCGCGGCCTTGGCCTTGGGCCTTTCTCTCGGTGGCTTTGTTCCGGAGGCCAGTGCCCAGAACCGGCCGGCGCGGGTCGACCTGACCCGCCCGTCGGACGGCTACACCTACTACAACCGGGCCGGTGCGACGATCGAGGACCATGACGCCGCGGTGCGGGCCTGTGCGGCCCGGGCAGCGGGCCTGAACCAGATGGTCGACAATGTGATCATGCCCGGCCTCGTCGCCCAGGGGCTTGCCGCAGCCCAGGACGGAGCGCGCTTCCAGGCGAATATCGAGAACTGCATGGTTGTCGGCGGCTGGCGCGTCGTTCGGCTGCCCGACGGCATCGGGCAGCGGCTGTTCCGGATGAAGCCCGAGGACCTGTCACCCCAGCTGGCGACGGTGGTTGGCGTCCAGACTCCCGAACTTGGCCAGATCATCCGGGTCTTCGGCAATGAGGCTGCGCGCGGCGACACCATCTGGGGGGCGATGCCCGCCTACTACGGGGAGGATTCCCTGAGTCTGAGGAGTGTTGATCTGGAGAACCTGCCAGCGGCAGAGCCCGCCCTGGTGCCTCTGCATCCGGATCGGCAGCCCCCGCGGCCGGGGCCGGCAATTCCGGTTATCCAGCTGACCGCCGACAATGTGGCCGAGCTTCCGCCGGAGACGGCTCTGGTGATCATCAGGGTCGTCGGCACCGGGCGTACCAACGGCGAGGGTCTGGGCATCGGCCGGGTCGGCTTCAGGGCGCTTCCGCCGGTTGAAAGGCGCGTCGAGAGCGACCCGGTTGAAGGCTTCTATGCCGGTGTCCGGTGGACCCTGTTCAAGGGATCAGACCGGGAAAGACGCGAGAGCCTCATCGCCATTCCCGTGGTGCCCGGGGCGTACCGGATCGAGTCCCGCATGAACACCATGGAGTATTGCCTTGGCGCGCCGGTCACCGAGGTAAAGGCCGGCGAGGTGGTGTTTCTCGGCACCTTTGACATCGCCGGGCCGGTGATGGGACCGGATCTCGCACTTGCGCCGGCCGAGGCCTTTCTGGTGAATGACCCGGCGCGTCGGGCGCGGCTCCGCCCGGCGGCGTGGCGCAACGGCAACCAGTCCCCGTGCGGCCTGGTCTATTTCTACGCCCTCGAAATTCCCGGTGCACCTTTCGAGCCCGGCTATGTGGGCGGGTCGGCGGCGGCAGTGCCGGCGGCCGAATAGAATACCGGACCGCAAGAAAAACCCCGCCCGGATCGCTCCGGGCGGGGTTCTTTCTGTCTGCTTCAGACCGTCAGTGGGTGGCGATCGCCGCGCCCGGGTCCTGGGCCGGCTGGGCGGCGGGCAGCGGGTCAGCGGCCTCGTCCCATTCCACGGGGGTCAGGCTACCGGTCAGGGCCCATTTCAGGGCCTCGTCGGCGGTCTTGATCGGGATGATCTCCAGCCCGCCCTTCACATTGTCCGGCACGTCGGCGAGGTCCTTCTCGTTCTCCTCGGGGATCAACACCGTCTTGATGCCCGAGCGGAGGGCCGCCAGCAGCTTCTCCTTCAGGCCGCCGATGGCGGTGACCCGGCCGCGCAGGGTGATCTCGCCGGTCATGGCGATGTCCTTGCGGATCGGGATGCCGGTCAGGACCGAGACCATGGCCACCGTCATGGCCACGCCGGCCGAGGGGCCGTCCTTGGGCGTGGCACCGTCCGGCACGTGGACGTGGATGTCGGTCTTCTCGAACATCGGTGGCTTGACGCCGATGCTGAGCGAACGGGCCCGGACATAGGAGGCGGCGGCGGAGATGGACTCCTTCATCACCTCCTTGAGGTTGCCGGTCACGGTCATGCGACCGCGGCCCGGCATCTTGATCGCCTCGATGGTCAGGATCTCGCCGCCGAACTCGGTCCAGGCCAGGCCGGTGACGATTCCGACCTGATCTTCCTCGTCGGTCTCGCCGTAGCGGTATTTCCGCACGCCCGCATATTTGGCCAGCTTCTCGGCGTCGATGGTGATCGACAGCGTCTTCTCGCGCGCCATTTCACGCACCGCCTTGCGGGCCAGGCCGCCCAGGGCGCGCTCCAGCGAGCGCACGCCGGCTTCTCGGGTGTAGTAGCGGATCAGGTCGCGGACCATCTCCTCCGGCACGACGAATTCCGCCGGCTTGAGCCCGTTCTCGGTCGTCACCTTGGGCAGGACATGGCGCAGGGCGATCTGGACCTTCTCGTCCTCGGTGTAGCCGCTGACCCGAATGATCTCCATGCGATCCAGCAGGGGCTGGGGCATGTTGAGCGTATTGGCCGTGGTCACGAACATGACGTTCGACAGGTCGTAATCGACCTCCAGATAGTGGTCGCCGAACGCATTGTTCTGCGCCGGATCAAGCACTTCCAGCAGGGCCGAGGTCGGGTCGCCGCGCCAGTCGGCACCCAGCTTGTCGATCTCGTCCAGCAGGATGAAGGCGTTGGTGGTCTTCACCTTCTTCATCGACTGGATGATCTTGCCCGGCATGGAGCCGATATAGGTCCGGCGGTGGCCGCGGATCTCGGCCTCATCGCGCACGCCGCCCAGCGACATGCGGATGTATTCCCGGCCGGTGGCCTTGGCGATCGACTTGGCCAGCGAGGTCTTGCCGACGCCCGGAGGGCCGACGAGGCACAGGATCGGACCCTTGAGCGTGTTGGTGCGGGCCTGGACCGCCAGATATTCGATGATCCGTTCCTTGACCTTCTCGAGGCCGTAGTGGTCCTCCTCGAGGATCTCCTCGGCCTTGTTGAGATCGATCGCCTTGGACTTGGCCTTGCCCCAGGGGATGGACAGCAGCCAGTCGAGGTAGTTGCGAACCACGGTCGATTCCGCCGACATCGGGCTCATGTTGCGCAGCTTCTTGACCTCGGCCTCGGCCTTGGTGCGGGCTTCCTTCGACAGGCGCGTCTTCCGGATCCGCTTCTCCAGCTCCATGATCTCGTCACGGCTGTCGTCGGTCTCGCCCAGCTCGCGCTGGATCGCCTTCATCTGCTCGTTCAGGTAGTATTCGCGCTGGGTCTTCTCCATCTGGCGCTTCACGCGCGAGCGGATCTTCTTCTCGACCTGCAGGACGGAGATTTCGCCCTCCATCAGGCCGTAGACCTTCTCCAGCCGTTCCGGGACGGCGATGGTCTCCAGCAGGCCCTGTTTGTCGCCGATCTTGACCGACAGATGGGCGGCCACGCTGTCGGCCAGCTTGGACGGGTCGGTGATCTGGGGGATGGAGCTCAGGGCCTCGGGCGGGACCTTCTTGTTCAGCTTCACATAGTTTTCGAACTGCTCGATCACGGCGCGCAGAAGCGCTTCCGACTGGGCGGGCTCGCCCGGTTCATCGGCGATCTCGACGGCCTCGGCCTCGAAATATTCGGTGCGCTCGGTAAATTTCGTCAGGCGCGCGCGGCTCTTGCCCTCGACCAGAACCTTGACGGTGCCGTCGGGCAGTTTGAGCAGCTGCAGCACGGTCGCCAGAACGCCGATCGGATAGATGGCGTCGGCGGACGGGTCGTCATCGACGCTGTTCTTCTGGGTGGCCAGCAGGATCTGCTTTTCGCCCTTCATGATCTCGTCGAGCGCCTTGACCGACTTTTCGCGGCCGACGAACAGCGGAACGACCATGTGCGGAAAGACGACAATGTCTCTCAGCGGCAGGACGGGCAGGGTTTTGGTCTCGGACATAATGCCTACTCTCACGGGGTCCTCGTTGATCTCGGACCCGCCGCGGCGGCGTGCGGGGCGCCTGTGCCCCGCCGTTTCGACTCGGCCCGCCAATCGGCGGCCTTCGGATGAGTATGTGGTTTACCGGCGGCGCGGTTCAAGCGGGAGGGATACCGGTCGTGTCCTTCCGTCCACAAGCGACGCCGCTTTCCGGCATCACGGAGCCGGCCATGCGGCGTCCAGGACGGCCGCCAGGGCCTGTGACTGGGCCAGTCCGCCCGCCGGCGTCAGGTGATGGCGATCCGCGTACCAGGGCCCCCCGACCGCGCGGGTCCGGCACAGACCCGGCTCGCAGAGGGCGATCGCCGGATCGAACACTCGGACGCCGGCCTGCCCCGCCGCGACGCGGGCCAGCACCCCGTCCATGACCGCCGCCATCGCGGCGTTTGCAGGGGGCGCAATGTCGCAGCGGCGTGTGTCCAGTCCCAGGAAGCGGCGGCGCGAATGGCAGGCGGCCGGGGCGAAGTCGAAATCGGGCGTGGTTCCCACCAGAACAATACCGGCCCCGGGTCCGACAACGGCCCGGACACGCTGCACCGTCGCTGCCAGATCGCGTTCCAGTCCCTCGACCTCCTGCCGGTCGTCGGCGGAAGAACGGGCCATGACCACCGTCCAGGCCCCGCCGAGGATGACCAGGCGAGGGGGTGTCCCCTCACCCATCCCAGCCACGGCGGCCCGGTTGAAGGCGAGGCATTCCGCGCTGGCCAGTCCGCCCCCGGATACCAGCAGGGCCGGGCAGCCGGACTTGGTCGCCTGCCGCATCCGCAGGCCCCGGCGCGTGGTCCAGTCAAGGATCGCCGGGGTCAGATGGGACGTATGGGAATTACCCCAGACCACCACCTCTGCCGGGCCGCCGGCCGGCATCGTGCAATCCGGATTCGGCCGCGTCTCGCCGGCGTCGACATGACAGGCCGCCTGCAGCGGCGGGTGTCGCTGGATGGATGCCGCCTCGGCCAGCAGACGGGCGTGGGCCCGCCCGGGAAGCCCGTGGCCCGCGACGATTCCAGCCGGGATCAGGGCCAGGGCAAGCGCACAGGCCGCCCCGGCGGCGAGAACGGTGCGGGGGCGGTGGCCGAGCCGCTGCCGGACCGGCCTCTCGATCCAGCGCCGTGTGGCCAGCGCAAACAGCAAGGCGACAGCCAGGACCGCGGCGAGCTCGGCCAGGGTCAGGGGCCGCGCCAGAATCATCCGAGGCAGGGTGGCGATCGGCCAGAGCCAGAGGACGAAGGGCCAGACCAATTCGACGACCTGCCTTGGGCGGCCCCCTGAAGGCAGTGTCCAGTTGACCCGTTCCGGCGGCAGTCCGGCGAGGAGGGCCCCCAGCAGGAAGGGCCAGCCATTGGCCGGGGCCAGATAGAAGGCCTGGGGGTGCATCCCCTGCCCGCGCATCCAGACCTCCAGTCCCAGCGACAGCAGGAGCCCCGCCGCCGCAACCGCGCCGGTCCATCGGGTCAGTCGCAGCCGGATCAGGGCGGCCAGGGTCAGGGTCCAGCCCGCGAACAGCTGGAGCGCGACGCCTGTCGCCGAGAGGTGCAGCAGCAATTCATCAGCGGCCGCGGCCTCCGCCCCCCCCTGTCTCATCAGATGCAGGCCGCTCGCGCCCAGGGCGGTCCAGAGGGCGGTCCAGGCCTGAAGGGTGAGATCCGCAGGCGGCAGCACGACCGCACTGACCGCGAGAACCCCGATGACCACGGCCACCAACGCCGGCAGAGCCCGGCGCAGGGCCGTGGCCCAGACCTCGACAAGCCCTGGCCGGCCAGGTGCCAGCATGAGTCGGGTCGTGGCCAGGCCGGCGATCAGGAAGGCCGCGTCGAAGATCAGGTCGAACAGCGACGGCTCAGCCGACGCCCGCATGAAGGCCAGCCGCTCGGCCAGGGTCATGGCCAGGAGCGCCGCCGCAATGACAAGAGCCGCCCGCCAGAACTGGCGGACGGCTCCTGTGTCGTTGTCCGGGACGTCAGCCAAGGGCCACGCCGTCCAGGCGCATCAGGCCGCGCTGTCGGGCGCGGCCTTCTTGGACTTGGTCTCGGAATAGATCAGCAGCGGCTGGGCCTTGCCCTCGATGACCTCGGCGTTGACGACCACTTCCTCGACGCCTTCGTAGGTCGGCAGTTCGAACATGGTCTCCAGCAGGATGCCTTCCAGGATGGAACGCAGACCGCGGGCCCCGGTCTTGCGGGTTATGGCCTTCTTGGCGACGGCCATCAGGGCGTCGTCGGTGAAGGTCAGATCGACATTCTCCATCTCGAACAGACGCTTGTACTGTTTGACCAGGGCGTTCTTGGGCTCGGTCAGGATGGTGACCAGCGCCGGTTCGTCCAGGTCCTCAAGCGTCGCCAGAACCGGCAGACGGCCGATGAACTCGGGGATCAGGCCGAACCGCATCAGATCGTCGGGCTCGACACCCTTCAGGATGTCGCCGGTGCGGCGCTCATCGACTTCCTTGACCTTGGCCCCGAAGCCGATCGAGGCCCCGTCGCCCCGTGCGGTGATCACCTTCTCCAGGCCGGCGAAGGCACCGCCGACAATGAACAGGATGTTGGCTGTGTCGACCTGCAAGAACTCCTGCTGCGGATGCTTGCGGCCGCCCTGCGGGGGCACGGAGGCGACCGTGCCTTCCATGATCTTCAGCAGGGCCTGCTGCACGCCCTCGCCCGAGACGTCGCGGGTGATCGAGGGATTGTCCGACTTGCGCGAAATCTTGTCGATCTCGTCGATGTAGACGATGCCGCGCTGGGCCCGCTCGACATTGTAGTCCGAGGCCTGGAGCAGCTTGAGGATGATGTTCTCGACGTCCTCACCGACATAACCGGCTTCGGTCAGGGTCGTGGCGTCGGCCATGGTGAAGGGCACGTCGATGATGCGGGCCAGGGTCTGGGCCAGCAGCGTCTTGCCCGAGCCGGTCGGCCCGATGAGCATGATGTTGGACTTGGCCAGTTCGACGTCGTTGTTCTTCGTCGCGTGGTTCAGCCGCTTGTAATGATTGTGGACCGCGACCGAGAGTACCTTCTTGGCGTGCGACTGGCCGATGACGTAGTCGTCCAGGACCTCACGGATCTCCTTGGGCGACGGCACGCCGTCCTTGGCCTTGGAGAAGGAGATTTTGTGCTCTTCGCGGATGATGTCCATGCAGAGCTCGACGCATTCATCGCAGATGAACACGGTTGGCCCGGCGATGAGCTTGCGCACCTCGTGCTGGCTTTTGCCGCAGAATGAGCAGTAGAGCGTGCTCTTGGCGTCGGTGCCGGCTGCTTTGGTCATCGAGGTCTTCTCACTCCCGCGGTTCACCCCGATATGGGGCTGACGCGCATCCTTCGCGTTGATTCCCGGACATTGGGCGCAAAGGTCTTCAAAAATTGACAATCACCCATACCGAGCCCCTCCACAACCCCGGCCAAGCGTGGCCGGAGTCCGAAGCAGACGGTCAAATGTCGAGGGAGATCGCGGCGAATGTCTGACATGGGAAGCCCTGCCCTGATTCACCAGCCGCCGCACAAGGATCAGCCGATTGTCGCCTTCGATTTCGACGGCACACTGACGGTTCGCGACAGTTTCACCGGCTTTCTGCGCTGGCGGGCGGGCGGGCGCGGCTGGCTCAAGGGCCTGGCGCGGCTGACGCCGGATGTCGCCGCCTATGTGGGGGACCGGGACCGCGGGCGACTGAAGGCCGCCTCGGTGCGGGAATTCCTGAAGGGCGTGCCCCGGGGCCAGCTGGAGGCCGACGCCGAGGCCTTCGCCGGTCAGGTCTGGCCGGGCTTCATTCGCCATGACGCCCTCGCCTGCTGGAATGACTGGGGCCGCCGCGGGGCCTTTCGGGTGATCGTCACCGCCAGTCCCGACATCACCGTGTCACCGTTCGCCCGACGCCTCGGCGCGGAGGCCTTGCTGGGCACGCCGCTGGTTTTCGACAGCGGCGACCGGGTCACGGGCGCCTTCGCCGGCCCGAACTGCCGGGGCGAGGAAAAGGTGCGACGTCTGCGGGCGGCCTTCGGGGACGATATGCCGCTGGCGGCGGCCTATGGCGACACCACGGGCGACACCGAGATGCTGGCCATGGCAGACGAGGCTGGGTTCCGGCGGTTCAAGGGCTGAGCCTCGCGGTCAGTGCCCTTCGGCGTCGACGTCAAAGACCATCGGCTTGCCACGGGAGGTCGGGTTCCAGCCGGCCTCGATTACCGCCGTCACGGCGTTGCGAATGTGGTCCGGGTTCACGAACTGCTTCTCCGTGTCCGGTCGTCCATTGGGGCGCAGGGGCGGCGGGAACTGCACAATGGCCTCCCGCTTGAAGCCGTCCAGCCGCAGGGTCACGGCGATACCCTCCCACTTGCCGCCGCTCAGGGGCCGGGGCTGTCGCCGCAGCTCCCAATGGTAGATGTCGCCGTCGATCCCGACAGTCCCGGTGTTGTCACGCGTCTGCATGGCGTCCTGATAGCACAAAGAAAAAGGCGCGCCGTCCCCGGCGCGCCCATTCCGCCTTCTTCCGGTTCGGAAGTCGTCAGACCGTCTTGACCCCGTCGCCTTCGGCCTGTTCGCGGCGGTCGTAGACGTGGTCGACGACTCCCCAGGCCTTGGCGTCCTCGGCGCTCATGAAATGGTCGCGGTCGAGGGTCTTCTCGACCTCCTCATAGGTCCGGCCGGTGTGGTGGACGTAGATCTCGTTGAGGCGGCGCTTGGTGTAGCGGATGTCGGCCGCGTGCAGCTCGATGTCAGAGGCCTGACCGCGGAAACCGCCCGAGGGCTGGTGCACCATGATGCGGGCGTTCGGCAGGGCCACGCGCTGGCCGGCGGCGCCGGCGGCGAGGATCAGCGAACCGGCCGAGGCGGCCATGCCCATACAGACGGTCGAAACCGGCGAGCGGATGTATTGCATGGTGTCGTAGATCGCGAGCGCCGAGGACACCTGTCCGCCGGGGCTGTTGATATACATGGAAATTTCCTTCTTCGGATTCTCCGACTCCAGGAACAGCAGCTGGGCGCAGATCAGCGAGGCCATGCCGTCCTCGAAGGGGCCGGTCAGGAAGATGATCCGTTCCCGCAGCAGGCGCGAGAAGATGTCGAACGACCGCTCGCCGCGGCTGGACTGCTCCACCACCATGGGGACGAGGTTCATGTTCATCAGTTCGATGGGATCGCGCATGGGGGCTTTCTCGGGATGGATGGGCGCGACTCGCTTGTCGCGCCGTTCTTCAAACATATCGCGTTCCCGGCGACCCAGCGCAAGCGACGGCGGGGCCGTCATCATGCCTGGGCCGTGCCGGGCCGTGCCGGAGCAGGCTATTCCGTCTCGTCGGGCTCCGCAGCCTGGGCGCCCCGGTACTCACGGGCGATGTTGTCCGAGATCGCGCGCACCTGACTGGTCTGGTTGATCCGGTACCAGGACGCGCCGTACAGGCCTTCGAGATAGGCCCGGTCCCAGCTGCTGAGGCCCGACACGCTTGACGGCGAATCGAACACGTTCAGCACGGTCTCGAACCCGCTGGTGTCCGCTTCCGGGTCGATCTGGGCCAGACTGACCATGGCGATATAGTCGCCCAGCTGGGACAGGGTGACCTCGCCGAGACGATCAACGTCGACGATGACGAAGGTCCGTTTCAGGTCCTGCCGGTATTGCGAGGACATTCGGGACACGCCCCGGATGGTGGTGGTGGGCGCGGCCTCGCCCGGCATGCGCACGGTCGCCTGGCCGGTGTCGGAATCGGTCGGCTGGCTGATGCTCCACCAACGGACCGCGGCATCCGTCCTCCGGAAACGGTCCAGCGCCGCCCGGCCGTGGTCCATGCCCGAACCGCCGGGCCGGAACAGGGCCGGGCGCATTTCGATGAACTGTTCGGTGAAGGCGGCCGCATCGGTTGTGGCGATGATCAGAATGGTCGGGTGGCAGGGCGGCTCGCTCGAGCTCAGGCCGATGTCCCGGGCCACGTCGGAGACCCGGTCGATCAGTTGCTGGGCCAGTTCGGGCTGGAGATTGGCCACGCCGACGCAGACGCCGTCATGCCAGCGCGCCATCCCGCGCCGCTGGACCGGATGGGCGACCTCGTCCACGAACTCGCGGGCCGCATCCTCAAGCCGGCGGGCGTCGACGACGATATCCTCCAGGCGGACCATGGGATCGGCTCCCGAAGCGGGCGGCGACGGCGGGCCCCGGTCCTGTGGCAGGGCCAGGGCGGCCGCCACCATCATGGCAGCGAGCATCAGAAAGCCCTCCAGACTTGCATTGTCATTCGATCACGGGGTTCCGGCCTATTCCGCGCCGTCGACCGGCTCGGCCAGGCGCGCGCCGCGGTATTCGTTTGAGATGGTGGTTGAAATGGCCCGGACCTGGCTGTTCTGGCTGACCCGATACCACTCGCTTTCATACAGGCCTTCCAGATAGGCCCGGTCCCAGCCGGTCAGGCCCTGGACCGCACCAGGCTCGTCGAACAGGTTGAGGATGGTCTCGAACCGGGCAGTGTCGGCGTCGGGGTCGATCTGGGCCAGGGAGACCATGGCGATATAGTCGCCCAGCTGTTGCAGGGTCACATCCCCGATCCGGTCGACATCGACGATCACAAAGGTGCGTTTCAGGTCCTGGCGATACTGGGCAGAGAGCCGGGAAACGCTTCTGACCGCCGTATTCGGAGCGAAATCATAGACCGACGTGCCGTTGCCGGCCGGCGGGGTGCATGTCCCGCTGCACTGGCCGGCCATCCGCACGGCGGACTGGCCGGTATCGACGTCCGTGGGCTGGCTGACGCTCCACCAGCGGACAGCCCGGTCGGAGGTCCTGAAACGCTCCAGTGCGGCGGGACCCTGGTTCATGTCCGCACCACCCGGGCGGAACAGCACGGGACGCATGGCGATGAACTCTTCGGCGAAGGCGGCACCGTCGGTGGTGGCGACAATCAGGATACTGGGATGGCAGGGCGGCTCATGCCCCCGAAGTCCAAGCTCGCGCGCGACGTCGGATACACGATCGGCAATGTACTGGGCGGTGTCGCCGTCCAGGTTCGCGACCCCGACGCAAACGCCCTCATGCCAGCGCGCCAGGCCGCGTCGTCCCACGGGGGCGGCGACAGCGTCCACGAACGCCTCGGCCGCGTCCTCAAGCCGCTGTGCGTCCACCACCACATCCTCGAGGCGCACGACCGGCGCGGCGCCGGGGTCGGTCCGGGCAACCGGTTCCTGCGGCAGGGCCAGCGTGGCAGCGACAATGAGCGTGGCAAGCATGGGAAAGGTCTCGAGGGCTGGGGCGCCCCGCCGATCCGGGACGGGTGGTCCGGCTGCGGCAGTTCCACAGGTTGCAACAATGGCGGAGCCGCAGTTGAACCTTCCTCCCGAACGCCTGCGCCGTCAATCGACAGGTCCTGAAACGCGAAACCCCCGCTCCGGATGGACCGGAACGGGGGTCAGGAAGGTAGTCGCGAAGCGCGCCCCTAGAGTTCTTCGTCTTCCTTGAGCAGCTCTTCCTTGGTGATCGGCGTGTCGGTGACCTTGGCCGTACCGAAGATCAGGTCGCAGACCTTTTCCTCATAGATCGGAGCGCGCATCTGGGCGGCGGCGTTGGGGTTCTGGCGATAGAAGTCCAGCACCTGACGCTCCTGGCCCGGATAGTTGCGGGCCTCGTTCATGATGGCGTTGTTCAGTTCCTGATCGGTGATCTGGACGTTGTTGGCACGGCCGATCTCGGCCAGCACCAGGCCCAGGCGCACGCGGCGCTCGGCGATCTTCTGATACTCGTCCTTGAGCTTCTTCTCGGACTTCTTGGCGTCCTCTTCCGGCAAGCGGCCGGCCTCCTTGTCGGACTGCACCTGCTGCCAGATGCCGTCGAACTCGGCCTCGACCATCTTGGGCGGCAGGGGGAAGTCGTGGGCCTTGTCCAGGGCGTCCAGCAGGGCGCGCTTCAGCTTGAAGCGGGCAGCGCCGGTGTACTGCTGGTTCAGATTGTCGCGCAGCAGCTCTTTCAGCTTGTCCAGCGACTCGATGCCGATGCGCTTGGCGAAATCCTCATCGACCACGGCGGGGACCTCGGCCTTGATGGCCTTGACCTTGACGTCGAAGGTCACGGCCTTACCGGCCAGATGCTTGGCCTGGTAGTCCTCGGGGAAGGTCACGTTCAGGACGGTCTCGTCGCCGACCTTGGCACCCTTGAGCTGCTCTTCGAAGCCCGGGATGAAGCGGTTCGAGCCGATCACCAGCTGGGTGTCCTCGGCAGCGCCGCCCTCGAAGGGTTCGCCGTCCAGCTTGCCGAGGAAGTCGATGGTGACCTCGTCGCCCTCGGCGGCCTTCGGGGCCTTGCCCTTCTTGTCCTCATAGGCCTTGGCCTGGCCGGCCAGTTCGGCGAGGGCTTCGTCCAGGTCGGCGTCGGTCGCCTCATAGGTCGGGCGGGCCAGCTTCAGCTTGGTGATGTCGGTCGGGGTGAAGTCGGGCATGACTTCAAGGGCCATTTCGTAGGCCAGGTCCTCGGTGCCGGCGATGACCTTCTCCATATCGGAGGTCAGCTTCATCTCGGCAGGCGCGGCCGGCCGCACCTTGGCGTCGTCCAGGGCCTTCTGGCTGGAGCTGTTCAGCGCGTCATTGACGATCTCGCCCATCAGGTCACGACCGAAGGTCTTCTTGACGTGCGACATCGGGACCTTGCCGGGACGGAAGCCCTTGAGCTTCATCTGCGGCGCGACTTCCTTCAGCTTCGCGTCCAGCTTCTGGTTCAGCTCGGCAACGGGAATGGTCACCGCGATGACGCGGCTGAGGCCTTCGTTGGACTTTTCGACGACTTGCATGGTCGGGATTCTGACGCTCTGGGGCGGCGACCCGAAGCCGGGCGCTGCACTGTGTGGGTAAAGCAAAAAGGGCCGCCCCAAATCCGTTTCCGGAGAGGCGGCACCTTTGAAGCCCGCCCTTATGTCGAGGACCGCCCGAAAGGTCAACGTGAGACGCCGGCAACGGGACGGTTTCGGTCAGGACGCCGGCGCGCTATCTGGGCGGGATGAGCTCCTCGTCCTCCTCCCCCATCGGCGTCGCCGTCTTCCCGGTCACGCCCCTGCAGCAGAACTGCACCCTGGTCTGGTGTCGCAAGACACTGAAGGCCGCGATCATCGATCCGGGAGCGTCGGTCGACGGCCTGCTGGGGGCGGTGGCGAAGCAGGGCCTGACGCTGGACGCCATCTGGATCACCCACGGCCACCTCGACCATGCCGGCGGGGCGGCGGAGATGCAGGAGAAGACCGGGCTGGATATCATCGGCCCGCATCCGGACGACCAGTTCTGGATCGACGGTATCCCGGCCCAGGGTCAGATGTACGGCCTGCCGGAGGCGCGCAGCTTCACCCCGACCCGTTGGCTGGCCGAAGGTGACGTGCTGACTCTGGGCGAGACGACCTGGGAGGTCTGGCACTGCCCGGGCCACACGCCCGGCCATGTGATCTTCTTCAACCGCGAGGCCCGCTTCGCACAGGTCGGCGACGTGCTGTTTCAGGGCTCGATCGGACGCACCGACTTCCCGCGCAGCGACCACGCCAGCCTGCTGCATGCCATCACCACCAAGCTCTGGCCGCTGGGTGATGATGTGACCTTCGTGCCGGGCCACGGACCGACCTCGACCTTCGGGGCCGAGCGGCGAACCAATCCCTTCGTGTCGGACGCCGCCATGCGCGGGACGCCGATCGCCCGGCCGGCGAGCGGGCCGTCCTGACAAGGGGGTCTGGCGGGCGATCAGACGCCCGATGACCTCACCGTTTCCGGACCACAGGGCCGCTGACGGCAATCGTGATTGAACGCTGCTGCCCGCCGCCGCGTTCTGCCTTCGAGAGAAGGAGACAGTCATGAGCCCTATCGAACCCGACGGCCCCGATGGTCCGGAAATGATGCCGCCCGAAACTCCGGGACCGGAGCTTGATCCCTCCGGCGCGCCCGACGAAATGCCGCAACCGGCCCCCGACGAAGGGGGTCCAGGCGACGACCGGCCGTACGACCGCCCGTGACCGCCAAACGCCCAAACCCTCCGATTCGCTCGCAATTGCGTGACGGCGACAGCGGAACCGCACCGAAGGCCGGGGGTTCATTTCCCGAACCGGCCCACCAGACGGGACCGTCGCCAAGAAAGGATTCTCCCATGGCTCAAGGACAGCCCGACCGGGCCTCCGGCGTCTCCAAACGGGGCTTTGCCTCCATGGATCCGGAACGCCAGCGCGAGATCGCCCGCAAGGGCGGTGCCAGCGTTCCCGGCGAAAAGCGCAGCTTCTCGCAGGATCGCAGCCTGGCGGCGCAGGCCGGCCGCAAGGGCGGCGAGGCCTCTCACGGCACACGCAGCCGCGACAGGCCCTCGCCGCCTGCCGTCAAGCCGGGCCGGCCGGAGTGACACCCGGGGCGGGGACCGGCTCTGGTCTCCGCCTCCGCGCCTTCAGGCTTCAAGCAGGACCAGGGCGACCGCCGGGTCCGGGCTAGTCTCGAAGGCAACGACCGCCCAACCGGCCGCCACCGCCAGTTCCCGCACCGAGGCCTCGGTGTATTTCCGTGAGCTCTCCGTGTGGATGGTCTCGCCCCGCATAAAGCTCACCCGGCGGCCTTCCAGCAGGACGGTCATGTCGCGCCGGGCCTCAAGATGCATTTCCATACGCGAGGCCGTGGCGTTCCAGACCGCGCGGTGTGCGAAACCGTCGACGTCGAACTCTGCCCCGAGTTCACGATTGGCGCGAACCAGCAGGTTGCGGTTGAAGGCCGCGGTGACACCGGCCGGGTCGTCATAGGCGAGGATCAGTGTCTCCGGAGCCTTCACCAGATCGACGCCCAGGATGAACAGGGCGGCGGGTCCGAGCATCCCGCGGGCCGCCGTGAGGAAGGCGACGGCCTCGTCCCGTTCGAGGTTGCCGATGGTCGAGCCCGGAAAGAATCCGACCCGCCGCCCCTGACCGACCCCCGGCGGAAGGGCCCCAAGATGCAGGAAGTCGCCGACCAGCGGCGCAACGGTCAGGGCCGGATAGGCCTCGGCGATCCTTCGGGCGGCGGCGTCCAGGGCATCGGCACTGATATCGATCGGAACATAGGCCCCCATCGCCGGCGCGGCATCGAGCACGATCCGGGTCTTTTCACTGGCCCCGGATCCGAATTCGACAAGGGTCGCACCCGGGCCGAACCGCGCCGCCCATTCCGGGGCCACGCGGCGCAGCAGGGCCGCCTCCTGTCGAGTCGGATAGTATTCCGGGAGGCGGGTAATGGCCTCGAACAGGTCCGACCCCTCGGCGTCGTAGAACCATTTCGGTGAGGCGACCTTGGGAGCACGCGAAAGACCAGCGACCAGGTCACGGCGGAACCGGGCGGTCTCGCCTTCATCGGTCGCCCGCGCCGGCCGTACCGGCGCATCCTCGGCCAGCCGCAGGCCGGTAAAGGCCCACCGCTGGTGGGGATGGAAGAAATTGCGATAGCTGATCCGGGCATGCCCCTCGGGCGTGGCGAAGCTGGAACCTCGCAAGACCATCTGGTTGGCCATGAATTTCCCGTTGTATTCCGAGGCTGTGCCCTCGGTGGGCTGGAATCCCGGATAGGGGGAATAGGCGCTGGCGGTCCATTGCCAGACTTCGCCGAAGGCATTGGAGAAGGCCTCCGGGCGGCACCGCACGGCGTGCTCCCACTCCGCCTCGGTCGGCAGCCGCTTGCCCGCCCAACGGGCATAGGCGTCGGCCTCATAGAGGCTGACATGGCGGACCGGCGCGGCCGGATCGACAGGCCGGCGGCCGGTCAGGCCCAGGGTCGTCCAGGCGTCACCCTCGGGGCTCCAGTACAGGGGGGCGACCCAGCCCTCGACCTGCACCGCCGCCCAGCCGTCGGACAGCCACAGCTCGGGCCGGCTGTAGCCGCCGTCGTCGATGAAGGCGGTCCAGTCGCCGTTGGAGACGAGGTCGTTGCCCAGGGCATAGGGCTCGAGCCAGACCCGATGCGCCGGCCCCTCATTGTCGAAGGCAAAGCCCCAGTCCCCGTGGCCGATCCCGACCAGGCCGCCATCGAAGCGGGTCGTCCCGCCGCGTCTCGCCTGGACGGGACCGGACCGCGGCTCGGCCCCGTAGGCTGCCGGATCCAGCGGCGAGCACGCCATCAGGTTGAGGATGTCCATCAGGAACAGTTCCTGATGTTGCTGGTCGTGATTCAGGCCGAGGGCGAGCAGGTACCGCGCATGCGGATCGGCCTGCCCCTCGCCCAGCCATGCGACCATCCGGCGGTCGATTTCGCGGCGATAGGCCAGCACCTCATCCAGGGAGGGCCGGGTCATCAGGCCCCTTTGAGGACGCTGAACCCGCGGCCCGAGCGCTTCATAATAGCTGTTGAACAGGGACTGGAACCGCGGATCGACCGGGCAATAACCGGGCTCCTGGCCCAGGATCATCGCCTCGAAGAACCAGCTGGTGTGCGCCAGATGCCATTTGCCGGGGCTGCAGTCCGGCATCGACTGGGCCGACAGGTCCTCGGGGCCCAGACCTGCTGCGAGGCCAGGCATGGCCGCCCGGACCGTGCGATAGGCGACCAGATCATCGGCCGCGCGATCGGCAATTCGCGACGGTGCGTTCATCTCAGTCCCTCCGACCTCTGCCCCACTGCCGGACAAGAATGGTCACGCTTTGTTCTATCTAGGCAGGGCGTGGCGACCGTTCAATGAACGACACGCTCAAAGCGTTGCGATGGCCTGCAAAACTTCGTCGACGGCCGCTTCCGTCGTGGCCCAGGAGCAGACGAACCGGACAGAGCCGTCGTCGAACCGGTAGCAGGCCCAGCCGGCGGCATTCAGCCGCTCGTGTGCCTCGGCCGGCATGCGGACGAACACCGCATTGGCCTCGACCGGATGGGCCAGGACAAAGGGCGAGCGGGTGGCGATGCCCGCAGCCAGCCTTTGCGCCATGAGGTTGGCATGGGCGGCACCCGCCTCCCAGTCTCCGCTCTCCAGCAGGCCCAGGATGGGGGCAGAGAGAAACCGGGTCTTGGAGGCGGTCTGACCGGCCTGCTTCAGCCGGTTATCGATGCGGCGCGCCAGCGACTTGTCGAACATCACAATGGCTTCGGCACAGTTGGCCCCGGCCTTGGCTCCGCCGAACACCAGCACATCAACACCCAGCCGGGCGATCTGCGTCAGGTCGAAGCCCGCCGCCGCCGCATTGGCCAGCCGCGCGCCGTCCATATGGACACCAAAGCCCCTCAGCTTCACCGGCTCGATCAGGTGGCGCAGCTCCTCCTCGGTATAGACGGTGCCGTATTCAGTGGACTGGGTCAGGCTGAGGGCCGCCGGGGGCTGGCGGTGGCCGACCTCGGGCTCTGCGAGGACGGCATGCAGCGCGGCAGGCTCGATCTTTCCGGACAGGCCCGGCAGGCCCAGCAGGCCGACGCCCGAGCCGAAGAAGCCGGGCGCACCCGTCTCGTCGGTGCAGACATGGGCGGCGTGATGGGCCAGCACGGCCTCATGTGGCCAGGCCAGCATCGACAGGGCGATGGCATTGGCGGCGGTGCCGGAAAAGACGAAGCGGATCTCGGCATCGGCGTCGAGGCGCGCACGGATCAGGTCTGCGGTCCGCGCGGTGACGTCATCCGCACCATAGGCCCGGGCATGGCCGTCGTTTGCGGCTGTCAGGGCCGCAAGGGCGGCGGGGGCCATGCCGGCGGTGTTGTCGGACCCGAAATCGTAACGCATGGGCAGTCAGCTCTTGTGGCCCGACCGGCGGCGGCGCGGGGCCGGCGCGAGAGGCTCGGGCCTGGGTTCAGGTTTCGGCTTTTCGACCGGGTCGGGCCCGGGCGCGGGCGGTTCATAGGCCACTGCAACCTGATGCGGGAAGGGGATTTCGACCCCGGCCGCGTCCAGAGCCTCCTTCACCCCCTGGGTCAGGTCCGCCTTGACCTGCCACCAGTCGTCGACAAGGACCCAGGCCTGCAGGGTCACCTCGACCGCGCTGTCCCGCAGGTCGGTCACCCCGACCCAGGGGGCCGGGTCCGGCAGCACAAGCTCATGGGCCGCCGCCACACCCTCGATCACCGCCCGGGCCTGTTTCAGGTTGGCGCTGTAGCCGACAGCGAACAGGATCTCGATCCGGCGGGTCTTCTGGCCGGTCAGATTGATGATGACGTCCCCCAGAACCTTGGCATTAGGCACGACGATCTTGTGATTGTTGGCGTTCGACATCTGGGTGGTGAACAGGTCCAGCCGCTGGACCGAGCCGGTGACCCCGCCGATCTCGATGACATCGCCGACCTTGTAGGGACGCAGGATCAGCAGCAGCACCCCGGCCGCGACATTGGACAGGGTCCCCTGCAACGCCAGGCCGACGGCCAGGGAGGCGGCCCCGAGGACGGCAATGATCGAGGTGGTCTGGACACCCAGCCGCTGCAGCACGGCAATCAGGCCGATGATGTAGACAACGACCCGCACCACCTGGACCGCAAAGCTCAATACGGTCTGGTCGTGGCGGAAGCCCCGCACCCGCAACAGGGTCCGCCGCATCATCCCCGAGATCCAGCGCGACGCCAGGACCGTGATGACCACGATGATCAGGGCGATCATCAGATTGACGGCAAAGTCGCCGGCCATGTCGGTCAGTTTGGTGACCATCGCCGCGTCGACAGCCGTGGCCTTCTCGCCGGCGGCCAGGGCCTCGCTCAGGATCGGAATACGGGACGCCATGGGCCGGGTCTAACGCCTCCGGCCCGATTTGGAACCCCTGCGAGCCGTCAGACGGACCTCGACGGCGTCGCTTCGGAAGCGCAAGGGTTGGTCTGAGGGGCCCCAATGAAGCTGTCGTCACTGAAGGTCGGCGTTGACGTGCCCTGGGTCACCAGCTGGACCGGGGAGCCCGGGCTGGGAGTGGGTCCCTGCCCGTCCGTCGGCGGGGCCCTGGCCATCCTCCAGGCCGACCATCCCGGCAGGGGCAAGCCGCTGTATTCCCAGAACCATGCCGTGCGGCAGCGGCTGTCGGTGCGCGACATGCTCTGCCCGATGTGCGGACAGCCGACGGCGGCGGACAACCGCTGGACGCAGGTCGCTCACCCGGTGACCGTGGGCCGGCTGCGCGCCGCCGCCCGGGGCGACGGGCTGCCGGGCGATCTGGCGAACGACACGGTTCTGATCGACGCCGGGGCCATCGCGCCCCTGCACCGGGCCTGTGTGGACCGCTCGCTGCGGTACTGCCCGCAGCTCAAGGCCGACCCGGATATCGATGTGCGCCGCTTCCCCGGGCGCTGGATCGTCCTGCCACTGATGGCGCGGGCCGAGGCCCCGGCCCAGTTGTTCCTCGCCCGGCCGGTACGACAACGCACGATCCCGGTGATCGGCTTCCTGCAGCTGTGCGGCCTGACGGACGATGGCGAGCCCGGCCGGGCCGACCCGGACGGCTGATGCGAAAACACCCCGCAGGTTTCCCTGCGGGGCGTTCAGCGTGTGGAGGCGACCGGCCCTAGTTGAACAGGCCGGCGATCACGGCGACGATCACGCCGCCGGCGATCGCGGCGAGGACGACATCATCGCCACTGCGGATATAGTGGTATCCACGGGGCGGGGCGCGGAGGCCGTAGCGGCTGTAGTCGTTCACCACGTACTGGTTCGAGCGGTAGTAGCTCGGCATGCGCTGGCCATAGGACCAGTCACGCTGCTGGTAGCCACGCGGCGCATAGTACCGGCCGGCGCTATAGCGGCGTTGCGACTGCTGCCAGCGGCCATAGGCTCGCTGGTCCTGGCGGAACTCGCGACGGTCGTCACGGCTGTCCTGACGCCACTCTCGACGGTCATCGCGATCGTCGCGGCGCTCTTCCTGGCGGTCGCCACGATCGTCACGGCGATCGTCGCGGCGATCCTGGCGCTGTTCGTGGTTGCCCCGCGACTGGGCTTCGGCGGCAGAGGCCACGCCCAGCGAGCTTACGGCGAGCGTTGCGGCGAGAGCAGCGGTGAGAATCTTCTTCATGAGACGTCTCCAGATGGAGCCGAAGGATTTCGACCTGTGCCCACTCTGGACCGTGCGGGTTGAGCCGCGTCTGAACGGCGCGGGTCACCCCAGGTTCAGAAGGCGGTCGCCTTCTGAACGCTTTTGCGGAGGGATCAGGCCGCTGCGGTCGTCTCGCCGGCGTCGACCAGCGCCCGGACCGCCGAACGCCCGCCACCGACGCGGTTCATCACCTTGGCGAGGGCGGCGAAATCGATGGGCTTGTTCAGATAGGCATCCGCGCCTGCGTCCAGGCCGGCGGCATGGTCCTCACGGCGGGCAGAGGCCGAGAGAACGACGATCGGGGTGTCCCGGTTGGGGCCGTCCCCGGCGCGGATGGCCCGCGTGGCGGTCAGGCCGTCCATCACCGGCATGTTCACATCCATGATGATCAGGTCGAACCGCTGTTCGTCCGCGGCCTCGATGGCGACCTGCCCGTTCTCGGCGGTGGCGGAGGCGTGGCCGGCGGAGCCCATCCAGGCTTCGAGGATCATGCGGTTGACCGGGTGGTCCTCGACCACCAGCACGCTCAGGGCCCGGCCGTCCTGGGTCTCGGCATGGATGGGTTCGGCGGCCGTCTGGCGCGTCCATTCAACCACATCGGCCTCGACCGAGAAGGTGAAGGTCGAGCCCTGTCCCAGGGTCGACACCACGGTGATGTCCCCATCCATGATGTTGGCCATGCGGCGCGAAATGGTCAGGCCGAGGCCGGTGCCGCCGAAGCGGCGCGTCGAGGAGGCATCCACCTGGGTGAAGGGCTGGAACAGCCGTGCCAGGTCGTCCGGGGCGATGCCGGCTCCGGAATCGGTGACGGCAAAGTCGAAGCGGACACGGCCGTTCTCGAGACGCTCGCCGCGGACCAGGTAGGAGACCTCGCCATTGTCGGTGAATTTTACGGCATTGGAGAGCAGGTTGTGAATGACCTGGCAGACGCGCAGCGGGTCGCCGCGCACGACGGCCGGAATATCGCCCTCGAACCGGGCGTTGAAGGTCAGGCCCTTGGCCTCGGCCTGGGCCTGGAAGGGACCGGTGACGCGCTTGTGCAGATCCTCGATCGAAACATCGACGATCTCGAAGGTCATCTTGCCCGCCTCGATCTTGGTCATGTCGAGGATGTCGTTGAGCAGGCTGAGCAGATTGTCGCCCGAGTTGCGGATGATCGACAGATATTCGCGCTGGGTCGGCTCCAGCCGGGTGGTGCCGAGCAGCTGGGCTGCGCCCAGCACGCCGTTCATCGGGGTCCGCAGCTCATGGGAGATGACGCCGAGGAAGTTGGACTTGGCGTCGCTGGCGGCATTGGCCTTGTCGCGCGCGGCCTCCAGTTCCTCGATCAGATGGGCCTGGTGTTCCTGGAAGGCGCGGATGCGCTCCTCGCGCAACATGGTCATCATGACCAGCACCACCAGACCGGAGGCCGCCAGAGGCATGATGGCGAGGAAGGGCCAGAAAAGGGGCCCACCCCACATACCGGCCAGGATGACCGCGGCCGCCAGCCCATAGGGTGACGAGATCACCAGGGCCTGGCGCGGGGAGGCGCGCAGCTGGGAGAACACCAGAACATAGCCGCAGATCAGCAGAACTGCGGCAAGCGTGGGGCCGAACGGATGGCCGGAATACCAGGCGATGACAGGCGCGGTGGCCCAGGCGGCGGTGGTCGCGGTGGCCACAGCCGGGAAAACCAGACCCCAGCCGGCGCCGACCCGGTCACTGATCCGCTTCTCGACGGCTCCCCGAAGGGTGCCGGCGGCGACGGTGGCGACGAACCAGAGGGCGGCACTGGTGAAGCCGACGGTCGCCAGCAGGCCCAGGGCCCAGGTGCCGATGATCATGTAGCGGAGATAATGGGTCTGCAGAATCGCACGCAGGGCCTGCGCGGCCTCGCCGGCGCCGGGCTCGCCACTGGTCGACTTGCCGATGCCGTCGGATTCCACCACAGGCCCGCCCCTCATTAACCTCGACGGGACGTTAGGGTGAACGTTCTAAGACGAGGTGAACGTGTCTGTTCCGCAACATTCCCGCAGCGCGGACATCACCCTGCAGCCTCGCCCGGGGTCAGGGCCCTGATCGACAGGGCGTGCACCGGTCCGGCAAGTTCGTCACGCAGTAGGGCATTGATCGCCCGCTGACGCTGCACCCGTCCCTGGCCCTCGAAGGCCGCGGCTACGACCGTCAGATTGAAGTGGCTCTCGCCGCCGGGGCGCGCATCCATCCCGCCCTCATGGTGGTGCCCGGCGTGCCGCGCGCTGTCGTCCTCGATCTCCAGCCGCTCGGGCGACAGGCCCGCCGTCAGCTTTTCCCGGATAATCGTCGCAATCGGGCCTTCCGGCATGGGTGTGTCCTTGTTGGTGACCAATTCGACCCTACACTGGGTCCGATGTCATCCGAATTTGAATACAAGCCGCGCTTCAAGGATATGCGGATCAAGCCACCGCGCCCCGAAGAGGCGGCGGCGGAGGCCGATGTCCTGCATCTGAAGCCGGGCGAGGTCCGCTGCCAGTGGCCCGACTGCAGCAAGCCGGCGACGGCGCGCGCGCCCAAGTCGCGCGAGCGGCTGAACGACTTCTACGACTTCTGCCAGGGCCATGCGGGCGAGTACAACAAGGGCTGGAATTTCTACGCCGGCATGAGCGACGGCGAGGTCCGCGCGGCCAAGGAAAACGAGGCCATGACCGGCGGCCGCCCGACCTGGGAAATGAAGGCGGGCAAGTTCAGCCGTGAGGCCGCCGCCTTCGCCTCCAAGATGGGCACGGCCAACACCAGGGGGGCCGGCAGCTGGCAGGACAGTTTTGGCCTGTTCGGCCGCCGCACCCGGGAGCAGGCCGGACCGGCCGGTGAGGACGCGCTGCGCCTCGGCAAGCTGGAGCGTGCGGCCCTGGCCGTGCTCGACCTCGATGCCCGCACCAGCAAGGCCGGGGTCAAGGCGCGCTATCACGAGATGCTGAAACGCTTCCACCCCGACCTGAACCAGGGCGACCGCGGGGCCGAGGCCAAGCTGCAGAGCGTGATCAAGGCCTACAAGACCCTTAAGAAGGCCGGCCTGGCCTGAACCGCGACACCGTCTTCGCACCGGACCGGTCGGGCGGGGTTTAAGTGTGGGCGGGCCTGCGCTAATCGCACAGCATGACCTCCCCGCTCGACTCGACACCCGACCCTCTCCTGGCCCTGGAACCGCACCGCAAGGCGACCGTGCGCGAGATCTTCGGGGTCGATTCCGACATGGTGGTGCCGGTCTTCACCGAGCGCGACAGCCATGTCCCCGAGATCGACGAGGCCTATCGCTTCGATCCGCAGACGACGCTGGCCATCTGCGCCGGCTTCGCCTTCGACCGCCGCGTCATGGTCCAGGGCTATCACGGCACCGGCAAGTCGACCCATATCGAGCAGGTCGCCGCCCGGCTGAACTGGCCGATGGTGCGCGTGAACCTCGACAGCCACGTCAGCCGTATCGATCTGGTCGGCAAGGACGCCATCATCCTCAAGGACGGCAAACAGATCACCGAATTCCGCGAGGGCATGCTGCCCTGGGCCATCCAGCGCCCGATCGCCCTGGTGTTCGACGAATATGACGCCGGCCGCCCCGATGTGATGTTCGTGATCCAGCGCGTGCTGGAGGCCCAGGGCCGCCTGACCCTGCTGGACCAGAACCGCGTCATCCGGCCGAACCCCTGGTTCCGCCTGTTCTCGACCACCAACACCATCGGCCTGGGCGACACCTCGGGCCTGTACCACGGCACCCAGCAGATCAATCAGGGCCAGATGGACCGCTGGAACATCGTCACCACGCTCAACTACCTCGACCACGACGTCGAGGCCGGGATCGTGGCCGCCAAGGTCCCCGAGTGGCAGGACGCAGACGGCCGCCGCCGCATCGCCGCCATGGTCCGCGTCGCCGACATGACCCGCAACGCCTTCATGAACGGCGACATCTCGACTGTGATGAGCCCGCGCACGGTCATCACCTGGGCCCAGAACGCCATCATCTTCGCGGGCGACGTCGGCCTGGCCTTCCGCCTGACCTTCCTGAACAAATGCGACGAGCTGGAACGCCCGACGATCGCGGAATTCTACCAGCGGGCCTTCGGGGAAGACCTGCCTGAGGCCGCGACGCGGGTAAAGGTGGGTTAGGCTTTCACCCTCTCACCCCACGCCCCCGCCGCCATCCCGCGCACCGCATCCCGCACCCCCTCCGGCCAGCCTTCCACCGCCGCGTCGAACGCCGTCCAGTCCCCCGCGAACAGCCTCCGCACCGCCGCCTCATAGCCGGGCAGGTCGCCAGCGATCGCCGTCATGAACCGGTACGCCGCCTCCTTCGCACGGCGCGCCCGGTCCGGGCCCTCGGCCTCCTTCAGCGCGCCCTCGACCAGTTTGCGCAAGGCAACAGACGCCCCGCCGGGCTGGCCGGCCAGCCAGTCCCAGTGGCGCGGCAGCAGGGTCACCTCGCGCGCTGTGACGCCCAGTTTCGGACGGCCGGGGCCGCGCTTCTCCGGCCCGGACGCCGGAGTCAGCCGGGCCAGGACGGCGGCGATCTCGCCACGCAGGTCAAGATCGACGACCCCGCCAGAGACGGCATCAAAGGTCAGGACGGTCTCGCCCGCATCCGTCGCCGTCTTGACCGCCGCCACGACCTCCGTGGCCGGGCCGCGGGCCAGCAGGCGATGGCCGGCGAAGGCGAGCAGGGCTTGGTCGGCAGGCACGGTCATCGGGCAGATCCTCGGTTCAGTTCGCTGGATTTACCCGGATATAATGGACCAGTCAATATCGCCCGGGTAATATAGAGGCGCGGCAGGCTGTCCCACTTCACCGGCATGCTCTTTTCCCGGGAACCGGCCGTTCCCACATGCGCTCCATCGGCAGTCTCCCCCTCCCCGACCCCAAGGATTTCTCCCATGACCAACCCACGCATCGACGGTGCCGCAGACACCCTGACCGGCAAGGCCCAGTCCGCCATCGGCCGCCTGACCGGCGACAGCCGGCTGCAGCTGGACGGCCGTCTCAACGAAGTGAAGGGCAAGGCGCGTGACGCCTATGGCCGTGTCATCGACGGGCTGGAAGGACTGGTCGAGAAGGCCCCGCGCGAATACCAGGGCCGGGCGCGCCAGGGCCTCGAGTTCGCCCGCCGCAAGCCGCTGCTGACCACCGGCATCGTCGCCGGCCTGGCCCTGCTGCTCAGCGGCCTCGGCCGCCGCCGCTAGAGCCGAACGGCTCCAACACTCAAAAGGCCCGGGCATCGCTGCCCGGGCCTTTTTCGTTTCCGGCAAAGACCCCGGTCAGTCCGCGGCCTGGGCCTCCACCGCCTTGACCTGGGCCGCATTGGGGCCGGTGACGTCGAAGGCGATCTTGCCGTCGGTCAGGGTCACCTTCACATGGCCGCCGCGGGTCAGACGTCCGAACAGGATGTCGTCGGCCAGCGGCTTCTTGATGTGCTCCTGGATCACCCGGGCCAGCGGCCGCGCGCCATAGAGTTCATCGAAGCCGTTCTTGGCCAGCCAGTCGGCCGCCTCATCGGTCAGTTCGATCGTGATGTTCCGGTCGGCCAGCTGGGCCTCCAGCTGGATGATGAATTTGCTCACCACCGACTTGATCGTCTCGGAGTCCAGCGCCTTGAACGCCACGATGGCGTCGAGGCGGTTGCGGAATTCCGGCGCGAACAGCCGCTGGATGGCCTTGTCGTCCTCGCCCTCGACCTTGCCCCGACCGAAGCCGATGGAGGCGCGGGCGTTGTCGGCGGCCCCGGCATTGGTGGTCATGATCAGGATGGTGTTCCGGAAATCGACCTTCTTGCCGACCGCATCGGTCAGCATGCCGTTGTCCATCACCTGCAGCAGGATGTTGTAGACGTCCGGGTGGGCCTTCTCGATCTCGTCGAGCAGCACCACGGCGTGGGGATGCTGGTCGACGGCATCGGTCAGCAGGCCGCCCTGGTCATGGCCGACATAGCCCGGAGGCGCGCCGATCAGCCGGCTGACGGTGTGCCGCTCCATGTATTCCGACATGTCGAAGCGCAGCATCTCGATGCCGAGGGTCGAGGCCAGCTGTTTGGCCACCTCGGTCTTGCCCACGCCGGTCGGACCGCTGAACAGGAAGGCCCCGATCGGCTTGGACGGATCACGCAGGCCGGCGCGGGCCAGTTTCATGGCCGCGGAGACCTGTTCGATCGCCGCCGACTGGCCGAAGACGACGCGGTTCAGGTCCGCATCCAGCTGTCGCAGGCCCTCGGTGTCGGACTTGGAGACCGACTTGGCCGGGATCCGGGCCATGCGGGCGATGACGACCTCGATCTCCTTCTGGCCGATGACCTTCTTCCGCTTCGATTCCGGCAGCAGCATCTGGCTGGCACCCGCCTCGTCGATCACGTCGATCGCCTTGTCCGGCAGTTTGCGGTCGGTCATGTAGCGGGCCGACAGCTCGACCGCGGTGCGCAGGGCCCCGTCGGTGTAGCGGAGCTTGTGGTGGCCTTCGTAGGAGGTCTTGAGCCCCTTCAGGATCTTGATCGTGTCCTCGACCGTCGGCTCATTGACGTCGATCTTCTGGAAGCGACGGGCCAGGGCCCGGTCCTTTTCAAAATGCTGGCGGTATTCCTTGTAGGTGGTTGAGCCCATGCAGCGCAGGCTGCCCGAGGCCAGGGCAGGTTTGAGCAGGTTGGAGGCGTCCATGGCCCCGCCCGAGGTCGCACCGGCACCGATCACCGTATGGATCTCGTCGATGAACAGGATGGCGTTGTCGTGCGTCTCCAGCTCCTTGACGACCTGTTTCAGCCGCTCCTCGAAATCGCCGCGATAGCGGGTGCCGGCCAGCAGCGCCCCCATGTCGAGGCTGTAGATGGTGGCGCCTTCCAGCACCTCCGGAACCTCGTGGTTGACGATCTTGCGGGCCAGGCCTTCGGCGATGGCGGTCTTGCCGACACCGGGGTCGCCGACCAGCAGGGGGTTGTTCTTGGTCCGGCGGCACAGGATCTGGATGGCCCGCTCGACCTCGGCGTGACGGCCGATCAGGGGGTCGATCTTGCCGTTGCGCGACTTCTCGTTGAGGTCGACGCAATAGGCTTCCAGCGCCTCGCCGCCGGTCTTGGCGGCGGCGGCGTCCTCGGCGTCCTCGGGGCTGCCACCGGTCTTGGCGGGGCTCTTGTCCACACTGCTTCCGGCCTTCTTGGCGATGCCGTGGGCGATGTAGTTGACCGCGTCATACCGGGTCATGTCCTGCTCCTGCAGGAAATAGGCGGCGTGGCTCTCGCGCTCCGAGAAGATGGCGACCAGCACGTTTGCGCCCGAGACCTCCTCGCGTCCCGAGCTCTGGACGTGGATCACCGCGCGCTGGATGACGCGCTGGAAACCGGCCGTGGGCTTGGCGTCCTCGCCGTCGCTGGTGGCCAGGGCCGCAAGGTCGGTGTCGACATAGAGGGTCAGCGCCGTCTTCAGCGCGACCAGATCGACATTGCAGGCGGTCATCACATTGCCGGCGTCCGGGTCGTCGACCAGGGCCAGCAGCAGGTGTTCGAGCGTGGCGTACTCGTGCCGACGTTCATTGGCGTAGTGCACCGCGCGGTGCAGGGTCTCTTCGAGAGGACGCGAAAATGAGGGCATGGGGAGGTTCCTCTCAGTCCTTTTCCATCGTGCATTGCAGCGGGTGCTGGTGGCGTCGCGCCGTCTCGATCACCTGGGCGACCTTGGTCTCGGCCACTTCATAGGTGAAGACGCCGCACACCCCGACGCCATGCTGGTGCACATGCAGCATGATGCGGGTGGCCGCCTCGCGGTCCTTCTGGAAGAACCGCTCCAGCACATAGATGACGAATTCCATCGGCGTGTAGTCGTCGTTCAGGATCAGCACCCGATAGAGCGACGGCTTCTGGAGCTTCGGCTTGGTCTCGGTGACCGTGGCGGCCCCGAGGCCTCCACCCTGTTGTTCACCTGGCCTGCGGGACGGCGGCATTCGTAATCCGTATGGGGAGAGTCGGTGTAGCAGATGGGGAATGATGGCCTGAATTGAAGGCGCGTCCAGTCACAGCTTGCGTGACAGATGCGCCATGACCAAAGATTCACGGGACATGGGTCTTTCGTGCCCGCAGGTTCGGCCGCGCCGTCAGCCCCGACGGCGGAGGCCGTTCCATGTTCACCCCTGCCATTCTGAGCGTCATGGTGCTTCTTCAGACCGCGCCGGTCGCGCTTCCCGATGGCCTGGCCCTGACGGCCGCTATCGCCGAACGGGACGCCGCGCTTTTCTCGGTCATGTTTGACCGATGCGAGCCCGAGGCACTGTCGGACATCATCACGGCCGACTTCGAATTCTATCATGACAAGGCCGGACGAATGGCCGGACGCGAGGCGTTCGTCAGTGACTATGCCGCAGGTTGCGAGGCAAAAAAGGCACCCGATGCGTGGCGGTCCCGCCGCGAGCTCGTGGCCGGCAGCCTGAAAGTCTATGCGATCCCGGGCTATGGTGCGGTCGAGGAAGGCACGCACCTGTTCTACGAACGACGGGGCGACGGGCCGGAGCGGCTCGTCGGCCGTGCGCGCTTCTCGATCGTCTGGACTTTCGAGGACGACCGCTGGCGCGCCGGGCGGGGACTCAGCATCGATCACGCGGCGGTGGCGGAATAGAAGCCGGCCAAATGAAAAGGCCCCGGCGTTTCCGCCGGGGCCCCTCGTACGCTTACAGGCTATGCTTACTGAAGCGGTCGGTCGCCTTAGCGGGCGGCCTGGAACTTTTCGACCGAGGCGGTGACGCGCTCGTTGATCGGCTTGAAGCTGTTCTTGACCGAGGCGGTCAGGACGTCCGTCGCCTTGGTGACTTCAGCCAGATAGGCTTCGGTCGCCGACTTGGCCCAGGTCGTCTGCAGCTCGAGCAGCTCCTGGATCGAACGGGCCTGCGCCATCGACTGGGCAGCAGCGACGCTGTCTTCCCACGACTTCTTGGTGAAGGCGGCCGACTGGGCCGACAGGGTCTCTACGCCCTTCTGGGCGGCGGCGGCCGAGGCGACGATGGCTTCCAGGTTCTGCTTGCCCTGGGCGTTCAGCTCGGTCAGGCCGGCGGCCGACTTGTCGGCGACGTCCTTCAGAGCCTTGGCACCGGCGGCCTGGGCCTGCTCGGCATTGGCCTGGAAGGAGGCCTGGGCCTTTTCAGCGTTCGCCTTGACGGTGGCGGTCGCGGTTTCAACGGTCTTCTTCACGGTGTCCGTGGCAGCTTCGACGGTCTTCTTGACGGTGTCGGCGGTGGTGTCGGCCATGATGGTCTCCTGATCGTATTCGCGGCCGGGGGACCGCCTGAAATGTCTCCGCGAGGAACCCGTCCATCGCGATTGGGAGCCATATGGTGCAAGTGCGAAGGTGCGTCAAGGGAAAATGGTGCGGTGCACAAAACTTCACAAAATCGTTGACGGGTTGTTTACCCTCACGAAACCCGAATGACGCATGTTAGCGTTTCGTCAGCGTCGCGTGGTGGGGCCGCCGTCGCGCTAATGTCTTGTGAGGCCTGATCTTTGTCGTTCACCGCCCTGATCCGCCGAGGGTTCCTGTCGCTGTTGCTGGCCGTCGCGGTCACGCTGACGCCGACACATGCCCCGCTGGCCCAGTCGGCCGACAACGCCCGCTATGCCGCCATCGTCGTGGATGCCGAGTCCGGCGAGGTCCTGTTCGCCCGCCACGCCGACAGCCGCCGCTATCCGGCGTCCATCACCAAGGTGATGACGCTCTATCTGGCCTTCGAAGCGCTCGCCGAAGGCCGGATCAAGCTGGATGACGTCATTACTGTCTCCCCCCGCGCCGCCAGCCAGCCGCCTTCCAAACTGGGGCTCGCCGCCGGCCAGACCATCACCGTTGACGATGCGATGCGCGCGACCTCGGTCCGCAGCGCCAATGACATGGCCATGGCCCTGGCGGAGCATATCGGCGGATCGCAGGACCGGTTCGCTGCGCAGATGACCCTGAAGGCCCGCGAGTTGGGCATGACCCAGACCCGCTATGTCAATCCGAACGGCCTGCCCGACGCCCGCCAGCTGACCTCGGCCCGCGACCTGGCCATCCTGGCCCGGGCGGTCATGCGCGACTACCCGCAGTACTACAGCTATTTCGGTCAGCAGGACTGGGCCTACAACGGCCGCGACTATCGCAACACCAACGGCCTGCTGCGCAGCGGCGCGGGCTATGACGGGATGAAGACCGGCTACACCAACGCCTCGGGCTACAATCTGGCGGCCTCGGCGGTGCGTGACGGTCGCCGCATCATCACCATCGTCCTGGGCGGGCGTACAACGGCCAGCCGCAATGCCCATGTCGCGGCCCTGATGGACACTGGCTTCGAGGTCGAACAGGCCCGGGCCCGCGGCGAGACCATCCAGGTGGCCCAGACCTTCTTCGAGGCGCGAGGCTTCGGCGTCGGCCCGGACAGCAATGGGCCCATCGAATATGCCGCCGGTGCCGATGACGACAACGGCGAAGCCGGCGTCGGCTCCAGTGCGCCGCCCTCCAGCGGGGTCGCCTATGCCGCCCTGCCCGCCAATCCGCCCGCCGTCGCCCGGGTGACCCCGGCCCCGTCGGAGCGGGCCGCCGCCGAACGCCCCGCAGACGTCACCGCCATCCTCAACGGCGGATCCTCGGTCGCGACCCCGCCGCGCCCCAGACCTCCGGCCCGGCCACCCGCGCGCGAGCCGGCGCGCGAACCCGCGCGGGCGGCTGCCGGCCGCTGGTCGGTCCAGGTCGGGGCCTTCCGCGACGAGACCGTGGCCCGCGACTGGTTGACCGAGGTCAATCGCCGCTTCCGCAGCCAGTTCACCGCCGCCGAGCGGACGGTCCAGAATGCCGAGGGCTGGTACCGGTCCCGCTTCACCGGCATGACCGAACAGGGGGCCCAGGCCGCCTGCGCGGCCCTGGCGGAACGCCGGGTGACCTGTATGGTCGTGCGGCCCCAGGACTAGCCGCGGAGCGACGTCAGTCGTCCCTGTTCCGCCGGACCAGCCGCCGTTCCGGCACCGCCGGGCCTGTGTGAGCGTGCGGCGCGGCTCCCGACCGCGGCAAGGCTTGCCCGGCCGGCCCTTTTCCCCTATACGCGCCGCCTTTCCAGGGCTTCGGTCCTGACGCGGAGTTCCAAAGGGTTCGGGAAGTCATCCCGGCCGCCGCGCCAGGATCCATCGTGGGAGAGGACTTACCCGGTCCCCTCGCGCCGACGTCCTACAAGGGAGAATACCGCATGGCTCTTTACGAGCACACGGTCATGTCGCGCCAGGATATCAGCGCGCAACAGGCCGAAGCGCTGAACGACACCATCAAGGGTTTGATCGAAGCCGGCGGCGGCACCGTCGCCAAGATCGAATACTGGGGTCTGCGCAACCTGACCTATCGGGTCAAAAAGAACCGCAAGGCGCACTATTCGCTGCTCGCCGTCGACTGCCCGCCCGCCGCCATGGCCGAGGTCGAGCGTCAGCTGTCGATCAACGAAGACGTCCTTCGCTGGCTGACCGTCCGCGTCGAGGAACTCGACCTGGAACTGTCGCCCCTGCTGGCCCGCCGCGAACGCGAGCGCGAACGTGAGCGTGAGCGCACGCCGCGTGACGACGCCGCCGCCGAAGCCACCTTTTAAGGAACCCGGAACATGACCGACACCACCGCTCCGTCGCCGGGCGCGCCGGCCGGCTCCGGCGCCGCCGGACGCCGCCCCTTCTACCGCCGCCGCAAGGTCTGCCCGTTCACGGGTGAAGGCGCACCGAAGATCGACTACAAGGACGTCAAACTGCTGCAACGCTACATCAGCGAGCGCGGCAAGATCGTCCCGTCGCGCATCACCGCTGTTTCCCAGATCAAGCAACGCGAACTGGCCAAGGCCATCAAGCGCGCCCGTTATCTGGCCCTCCTGCCTTACGTGGTGAAATAAGATGAAGGTCGTTCTGCTTGAGCGCGTCGATAATCTCGGCGCCATCGGCGACGTCGTGTCCGTCAAGGACGGCTTCGCCCGTAACTTCCTTCTGCCGCGCGACAAGGCCCGTCGGGCCACGTCGGCGAACCTGAAGGCCTTCGAACTCGACCGCGCCGCCATCGAGGCCCGCAACGAGAAGAACAAGGCCGACGCCGGCGCGATCGGTTCCAAGATCGACGGCCAGACCTATGTCATGATCCGGCAAGCCGGTGAGACGGGTCAGCTGTACGGTTCGGTCGCCGCCCGCGACATCGTCGAGGCCGTCACGGCCGAAGGCGGCAAGGTCGAGCGCAGCCAGATCGTGCTCAACACCCCGATCAAGACGCTGGGCGTCCACGAAGTGCTGGTTCGCCTGCACGCCGAGGTCTCGGCCACTGTCAAGATCAACATCGCCCGTTCGGCCGACGAAGCCGAGCGTCAGGCGAAAGGTGAGGACGTGATCAAGGCCGCCTATGACGAGGACCGCGAACTGGCCCTCGAACAGGCCAAGGACATGGTCGCCGGCGGTGCCGGCCAGCAGGACGGCCTCGGTTCGGAAGCCTGAACCGTCGCCTTCTGATAACAAGTCAGTGATCGGGCGCGTCCAGTCGGGCGCGCCCTTTCTCTTGGCCGCTATACCGCCGCAAAGGCACGGCCACGTTTCGGGGTTAGGGGAGATCGATCATGAAGAAACTCGCGCTTGTCGTCGGCCTCGCCGCGACCCTGTTCGCCACCGCGGCCCAGGCCATGACGGTCCAGGAGTTCCTGACCACTGCCGCCCGTATTCCACAGAATCCGACGGCCATGCTCCGGGCGGATACCCGCCGACTCATCCGGGAGTTCGAGGGCGCCGTTCGCACGGTTCGAGCCGAACAGGTCGCGGCCCGCGAGGCCGGCCGGAGGCCCTCGACCTGTATGCCCGAGCGGGTGTCATTCTCGCCCAGTGCCATCCTCGGGCGGTTCAACTCCATCCCGGCGAGCCGGCGCAATATCAGCGTCACTCAGGCGATGCGCGAATGGATGGCCGAGCGTCATCCCTGCCCCGCAAGCTGAGCCGTAACTGATCCGGCTACGGAATTCCGGGGCATCCACAGAACCGCCGACTTATCCCTGTGCCGCGGCTACGTCCGGGCATGTCGCAGGCCTCGGGCATGGTTAAGACATGACCGCGATGAACGCCTTTGCCCCCGTCCAATTCCCCTCGCCGATGGACTCCGGCTCCATCCCGTCGATGCCGCACAATCTTGAGGCGGAACAGGCGCTTCTCGGCTCGCTGATGTTCGACAACGCCGTCTTCGAACGGCTGTCCGACCGGCTGCGCGGCTCGCATTTCCATGAGCCCTTCCACCAGCGCCTCTATGAGGCGATCGAGGACCATATCCGCCAGGGCATGCTGGCCGAGCCGACCATCCTGATGGAGCGGTTCAAGCTGGACCCGGCCTTCCAGGAGTTCGGCGGCCTGCGCTATCTCGCCGACCTGGTGGATCGCGCCCCACCGGCGGCCAATGCCCCCGACTATGCCCGGGTCGTCTATGACCTGGCCCTGCGCCGTGACCTGATCCGCATCGGCGGTGCAATCGTGCGCGAGGCACCCCAGCCCGAAACCGCCGCCATCGACCAGATCGAACAGGCCGAGCAGCAGCTCTACACCCTGGCCGAGACCGGCAAGCCGTCCTCGGGCTTCGTCAGCTTCTCCAGTGCCCTCGGTGGCGCGGTGCAGATGGCCGCAGAGGCCTATCAGCGCGACGGCAAGCTGGCCGGTCTGGCCACCCATCTGGACGACCTCGACGCCAAGCTGGGTGGCCTGCACCCGTCCGACCTGCTGGTCCTCGCCGGCCGCCCGTCGATGGGCAAGACGGCGCTCGCGACGAACATCGCCTTCAACGTCGCGCGCAACTACCGCTGGGAGCCGACGCCCGAGGGCCGCAAGACGGTCAGCGGCGGGGTGGTCGCCTTCTATTCGCTGGAAATGAGCGCCGAACAACTGGCCATGCGCATCCTGGCCGATGCCTCCGGCGTGTCGTCCGACAAGCTGCGCAAGGGCGAGATCGATGCCGCCGACTTCGGCCGTATCCGCGAGGCGGCCGTCGAGATCGGCGAGAGCCCCCTGTTCATCGATGCCACCGGCGGCCTGTCGATCTCCAAACTGGCCGCCCGCGCCCGCCGCCTGAAACGGCAGGAACACGGCCTCGACCTGATCATCGTCGACTACCTCCAGCTCATCACGGTCGGCGAGGGCAACAACCAGAAGAACCGGGTGCAGGAGGTGTCGGAAATCACCGGCGCCCTCAAGGCCCTGGCCAAGGAACTGAGCGTGCCCATCCTGGCCCTGTCGCAGCTGTCGCGTCAGGTCGAGCAGCGCGAGGACAAGCGGCCCCAGCTGTCCGACCTGCGCGAATCCGGCTCGATCGAGCAGGACGCCGACTGCGTCATGTTCGTGTACCGCGAGAGCTACTACCTGGGCCGCGCAGAGCCGCGCGAGGGCTCGCCCGAACACCTGCAATGGCAGGAGGACATGGACCGTCTGGAGCACCAGGCCGAGGTCGTCATCGGCAAGCAGCGCCACGGCCCGATCGGCATCATCAAGCTCAGCTTCGACGCCAATACGACCAAGTTCGGCAACCTGGCCCAGGGTCAGAGGTACGAGAACTACGGGGACTGAGACCCCGGCGCGTCAGCGCATATCCACCCGCCGGGTGCCGGCAGGGATCGACAGTTCGCCGTCCGCCCACGCTGCCGGCCTGCCGTCTATCCGGACCCGGGCCGGTGGCGTTTCACCCTCGGGCCAGCGGATCACGAAGCCACCCGGCGGCGTGACCTCGCCGTCCAGTGTCAGCAGGAAGTCGCCGCCGGTCTCACGCAGATTGTAGGTCAGCGGCCCATAGGCCGTGCGCACGCCGGTCACGCCCACACCTTCCCCGGCCAGCCAGTCCGTCGGAACGCCCGCCGCCAGCACCAGGGCGTGGTCACGGTCGCGCTCATGGACCAGCAGGTCCAGCGTTGAGCGGATATAGTCCGAACTGATCCACGCATGGGGCATGTCGCCGATGAAGCGCGGCTCGCGCTCGTCGCGGCCGACCACCTCGGCCCAGCCGTTCCAGGCCCGGGGACGCATGTCGGCAAAATAGAAATCGAGCGCGCGCAGGGCGTCTCCACGGCGCCCCAGACGGACCAGGGCTCCGACATTGCGCAGCTCATAGGGGGTGTAGTCCTTCCAGGCCTGACGGTTCTCCTGCCGGGCCGTGAAATTCTCCCACCATTTCTCGAAGGTCCGGTTCAGCAGATCCTGCGGCAGGTCGTCGATCAGGCCCGCCGGCGACAGGGCTATGGTAGTCGAGGTGGCGTCGAAATCACCCCGGTCCGCCGCGCCGGCGATCCAGTCGATGCCGTGCACCCGCGCCGTCGCCGCGATGGAGGCCATGAGATCGGCCCGGAACTCGGCCTCGGCGACGCGGATGCGGGCGGCGGCCGCCGGGTCGCCGAGCGTGTCGGCGATGAAGGCGGCGTCGCGATAGCCGAGCAGACCCCAGAAATTATCCCAGTTGGAATACGCCGGACGGTCCGAATAGCCCTCGTGGCTGATCGACGGCGGCAGCAGTCCGTAGAGGTGGCGCTGGTCCGCGACCTCATAGGCAGGGGTCCGGGTCGAGGCGCGCAGTTCGTCCATGTAATGGATCGCGCCCTGCACCTGCGGCCAGACCTCGCGCAGCAGGGCCGCGTCACCCGTATAGCGATAGGTCTCGGCAGCGAGGAAGACGAACTCGCCGTGGCTGTCATTCTCGGGCACCGGATCGGCCCCGCGGAAATCGACGCAGCACGGCACCTTGCCGTTGTCGAACACGAACGGGGCATACCAGCGCAGATAGTCGGCCGACAGATCGGCATGGCCCAGCCGGTTCAGCCCCTCGGCCATCATCGCCCCGTCGCGGATCCAGCTGCGGTTATAGGACCGCGTACCGGGCTGCAGGACCGGCCCCTGCCGGGACATGAGCATGTGGGCGAGGGAGGCGCGCATGACGTCCTCGATCCGCTGCTGGCCGGCGGGCAGGGTCAGGTCGAAGCGGTCGAGCTTCCCGCGCCAATCGGCCGCGACCCGGCTGCGAGCGGCCTCCAGCGTCCCCGCGACGTCCGCGACCGGGGCCAGATCGGGCGTCGGACCGGCCAGTCGCGCGACAAGGCCGAAGGTCCGGGCCTCACCCGGCTGCAGGGTGACATCATACAGCAGGGCACCGGACATGAGGCCGCTGGGGTCGGAATCCACCTGGGGCCCCGACGGGTCGCGGGGCCGGTCCGCGCGGGTCAGCAGGCTCTGCGGGTCGGCCCCGGCGGTGAACCGGGCGGTGACCAGGCCGTCGGGTGCCGCGAGGGGGCTGATGCGGATGGCGTCATTGAGCACCAGGGTCGCACCGTTCCAGTCGATCTGTTCGATCAGCCCGACCCCGCCCGGAATGGCGAGGAACTGCGACGGTCCGTTGACCTGGAACGGCCGGGCCATGAGCGCCAGGGTCAGGGTTGCGGGCCGGTTCGAGGTATTGGTCAGGACATACTGGCCATACAGTTGCGCCTGCTCAGGCGTTCCCTCGGCGAAGGCGGTGACGGCCAGGCTCCAGTCGTCTGAGGTCCAGGTCACGGTCGGGATGGGCAGGTCACCGTCCTGCAGCCCCTGGGTGATGTTCACATCCGCCCAGGTCACCAGCCGCCCGTTGTCGATCACGAAGGGCTCGATCGACGGCCCGCCGCGGCGCAGCTCGATGGCCCCATCCTCGCCCATCAGGCCGCTCTCACCGCCGCCGTCGACACCGACCAGGGTCCAGTAGGGCTGTTCGCCGTGGAAACCGCGCGGATAGAGGCCACGCCGGCTCTCGCCCGCCACCGCGCGCATGAAGGCCGTGGGGCTCTCGCCGAACGACAGGGGCTCGATCTCGAGACTGTTGAGGGCATAGGCACTGACCGGGCGATCTCCCCCGGCTGCCGCGACCGGCGAGCGCAGCTCCAGCCGCAGCCAGCGCGCGGAAGCCTCGGGCGTGCGCAGCCGGTCGACCCCGCCGTCGCCGTCGTCCACAGCCGCGAGCTCTCGCCAGGTCGCGCCGTCGGAGGACGCCTGCAGCCGGTAGGCCGAGGCCGCGGCCCGCTCGACCCAGCGCAGGGTGACCCCGCCGAACTCGCGCTCATGGCCGAGATCGAGCGTCAGGCCCTGTTCGCCCGGGCCGGCCGAACGCCAGGCCGTCGCCGGATCATCGTCCACCGCGCGGGCGGCGACATTCAGCCCGTCCTCGCTGGTCGCACTGGCCAAGGGGCGGGGTGGCACCGAAGGCTCGGGCGGCAGTTCGCGCAGCTCCAGCTGGTCGACCTCGATCCAGCCCGCCCCGCCCTCGCCGGCGGTGACGACGAACTCCAGCCGCTCGGCGCCGCGGAAGGTGTGGTCCGGGTTCGGGCCCCAGGCGCGGATGATCTGGCGCTTCTTGATGGTGTAGCGGGTCCAGTCGGCTGTCGCCCGGAAGCCGCGGATCTGCCGCCAGTGGACGTTCTCGCCCGAGGCGTCGACGAACTTTATCTCCAGCGTATTGGGTGCCATTTCGCCCCGCAGCCAGAAGCTGATCTCGTAGTTTTCGGGGACATCCAGATCGAGGGCCCGCGCCACAAAGGCGTAGCCGGACCGGCCGTTGAAATCATAGCTCAGCCGCAGGGCCCGGCCGTCCTGGCCGTCAACGGCGGAGAGGGTCGAGGACACATCGGTCGAGGCGTCGGCGGTCCAGGGCGTCAGGGTCTCGAACGGATCGAGGATGCGCGCGGACTGGGCCTGGGCGGCGGTGGCCAGCAGCCCGAGCGCACCGACGAGGGCGACGAAAGCCCTCACCCCTTTACACTCCCGGCCAGCATGCCGCGGATGTAGTAGCGCTGCAGGGCGAGGAAGAGGATCAGGACCGGGGCCACGGTGATCACCGCCCCGGCCATCATCATCTCGATGTCCTGCACATGCTCGCGCGACAGGGCCGCCAGCGCCACCGGCAGGGTGTAGTTGGACTGGTCCGTCAGGATGATCAACGGCCACAGGAAGTCGTTCCAGCTGCCGAGGAAGACGAACAGGGCCAGGGTCACGATAATCGGCTGCAGGGTCGGCAGGACCACGCGACGGAAGATCTGCCCCTCGGAGGCACCGTCGATACGGGCGGCCTCAAGCATTTCGTCGGGAATGCTCAGGGCATACTGGCGCACGAGGAACAGGCCGAAGATGGAGGCCAGCCAGGGCACCAGCGCCCCGGCATAGGTGTTCACCAGTCCCATCTGTTTGAGCATCAGGAACAGCGGCAGGGTTCCGATCTGGGCCGGCACCACCAGGGCCGCGACCAGGGCCTGGAACACCCGGTCCCGCCCCCTGAAGGCCAGTTTGGCGAAGGCGTAGCCGGCCGGGACGGTGAAGGCCAGGGCCAGTCCGGTGGCCATGCAGGCGAGGGCGAAACTGTTCCACAGATAGCGGCCCATCCCCTGGGTCAGGAACAGGTCGCGATAGTGATCCAGCGTCCAGGTCCCGGGCAGCAGGGGCGGCGGGAAGACGGCGGCCTCGCCGGTCGACATGAAGCTGACCGACACCATCCAGGCCAGGGGGAAGAGAACCACCAGGGCGATGAACGCCACGGCGAGGTTCAGCAGGATGGCTTTGACGGTCCGGACCCTCATTCGTAGGCCCCCATCCGTTTGGCCACCGCCAGCTGCACCAGGGTCACGGCCAGAATGCACAGGAACAGGACGAAGGCGACGGCGCTGGCGGAACCGAGGTTCCACCATTTGAAGCCCTCTTCATACATGAAGTAGAGCACCGTCACCGTGGACTGGGCCGGCCCGCCCTGGGTCATGACATAGGGTTCGGCGAACAGCTGGAAGAAGCCCGCGACCGAGATGATCGAGACCAGCAGCAGGGTCGGGGCGATCGCCGGCAGGGTCACATTCAGGAACTGCTTCCAGGGTCCGGCCCCGTCGATGCGCGCGGCCTCGTAGAGATCGTCCGGCACCGTCTGCAAAACCGCGAGGAAGATCAGCATATTGTAGCCGAAACTCTTCCAGACCACGAACATCAGGATCGCCGGGATGGAGGTCGAGGGATCACCCAGCCAGTCGACCGGCGGCAGGCCGAGGCTGGTCATGGCCCAGTTGATGATGCCGTAGCGGGTGTGCAGCAGATAGTTCCAGAGCACCGCCGTGGCGACGAGGGTCGTGACAAAGGGAGCGAAGAAGATGACCCGCCAGAGCGGCCGCCATTTCACCACCCGGGCATTGAGCAGCACTGCCGCACCCAGTGAGGCGGCGATCGACAGGGGGACGCCGATCACGGCGAACAGGCCGGTATTCTTCATCGCCGTCCAGAACAGCGGATTGCCCAGCAGCCGCTCATAGTTCTGCAGGCCGACAAAGCGGACATTGCCGATGTCGGCCAGGGCATAGATGTCGAAATCGGTCAGGCTGAGCAGCAGGGCCGAAAAAACCGGGATGACGAAGAACAGGCCGATGGCGATCAGGGAGGGGGCGACGAAGCCCCAGGCCGCCCGCTCGCGCGACCGGCGGTTACCGGTCCGGCGCGCGGGCTTGTTCACGAGAGGCACGGCGGTCATGCGGCCCTCCCCTGTTCGATCATCCAGCGGCGTTTCTCCAGCAGCCGGTCGGCGCGGCGGTCGATCTCGGCGGCGGCGGTGCGAGGGGTGTATTCACCGCGGACCATCCGCTCGGCGACGATCTGCATCTCGGTGACGATCCGCTCCCACTCGGGCACCTTGGGCACGGCCCTGGCCCGCGACAGCTGGCCCTTGAAGGCGGCGATATAGGGGTCGCCCGCGACCGCCGGCGTCGCCCAGGCGCTCTCGCGCGCCGGCAGATTGCCGGTGATCCCGTTGAACCGCGCCTGCACCGCCGGATCGGACAGGAAGCGCACCAGTTTCCAGGCCGCGTCCTGATGCGGCGAGTGACGATAGACCACCAGCGAAGACCCGCCCGGTGCCGAGGCCCCCGGCCCCGTCGGCCCCGGCACGCCGGAGGTCATCCAGCGGGTGGTCGGCTTCAGCCGGCTCTTGAAGTCACCGATGGTCCAGGGACCCGAGAAATAGAAGCTGAACCAGCCCCGCTCGAACTCGGTCCAGACATTGGAGATCTGGGTCGAGGACGCCACCGGAGCCAGGCCCTCGTCGAACAGGCTCTTGTAGAATTCCAGGGCGGCGATGAAGGAGGCGCTCGAGAAATTCCCGCGCGTGTCCCGCTCGCGCAGCAGGGGCTCGGTGCCCTGCAGGCCGAAGGTCAGCAGTTGTTCGAACTCATTGACCGGCAGCAGGACGGCATAGCCCCCGGCCGGGGCCCGGCGCTTGACCGCATGCATCGCGGCCTTCCAGCCGTCCCAGGTCTGGGGCACGGCCTCGTAGCCGGCCTGCTCCAGCAGATCCGAGCGGTAGTAGATCAGCCGGGTATCGACATACCAGGGCGTACCGACAACCTGCCCGCCGATCCGGTTGGTTTCCAGCACGGCCGGGAACTGGTCGGTCAGAAGGTCGGCGGCAAAGGCGGGGGTCGGGCTGATGGCCCCGATAGCGGCCATTTCCGAGACCCAGGTGTTGCCCACCTGGCTGAGGTCCGGCAGCGAATTGCCGGCATAGGCCGTCAGCAGCTTGGAGTGGGCCGCCGTCCACGGCAGGGCCTGGACCACCACCTTGATGCCGGGGTTCAGCCGCTCGAACTCCGGCAGGATCTGCGGGACATGGGTCGCCTCATTGCCCATGGCCCAGAAGGACAGGCGGGTCGTCCCGTCGTCGCCCCGACCGCAACCGACCAGACCCGACGCCGCGCCCCCGGCCAGCAGGCCGAGCGTCGCCCGTCGATCCGGCCGGGCCGCGATCATGCCTCGTCCAGCCAGCCGCCGGTGAACCCGGCCCGCTTCAGGCCGCGTGTCACATTGGGCTCGCCGCGCATGCGCCGCCAGACGATGTCCGAGCGATGGTTCTCGATCTGGATGACGATCGGTCCCTGGTCGATGCCCAGATAGTCGCCGTCGACCCAGCCCACGCCGGGCACGATCCGCCCGTGCAGCAGGGTCTGATCGGTCTGCGTCAGCGTCGGGTTGAAGGAGTCGAGGAAACCGAACCCGGTGTAGATCGCCGCCCCGTAGCGGACCTTCATTGCCTTCAGGCAGGCCGTGACCTCGGCCGGGGCGAAGGGGTAGCAGGCCATGGCCGCAGTCGGCGCAAGCGTGCCGTCATCCCGGTCACCCGGTCCGCGCGCCGAATAGCTGAAGAACTCGCGCTCGCGCCCGCCGATCACCTGTTTGAAGTCGCCCGGACCGTCGCAGGCGGTCAGGCCCCAGACGTCAGCGGAATAGCCGGTCCAGCCCATAGGATTGTCCACGGCGTATTTCCGCTGTGCCGCGACGGCGCGGACGCTGTTCTCGAAATAGTCGAAGTCGCCGATCTCGGCCGCCTTCGTCCGCATCCAGGCATCGCGAATGCCCCGGTAGTCGATGAACATATGGCTGTACTGATGGCCGAACAGCGGCGGGAAATGCAGGTGGGCCGGACCCCATCGGTCGGTCCAGCTGCGGTCATAGACGCTGCACCACTCGTCCCAGACGGTCGCCGGAACCGGATGGGTCGCGCTGCCGATGGCCAGCAGCAATACCACCATGCCCTCATTGTAGACGTGCCAGTCATGCGGGATGTGGCCGGTCTCCGGATGCCAGCCCATGGAGATGCGGTTGGGACGGACCATGGCCCAGTCCCATTCGATCCGGTCGTAGACCGCCTGGGCCAGCCGGCGGATCTCCGCCTCCTCGGCATGGTCGCCATCGAACCAGCGCGCACTGAACAGCATGCCCGCCACCAACAGGGCAGTGTCGACCGTCGACAGCTCGGTCTGGCCGAACCGGTGGCCGGTCCGCATGTCGAGGAAATGGTAGAAGAAGCCCTTGTAGCCGCCGACGCCGGTCGCCTCCGGGCCCTGCGGCAGATCATGAAAGAAGCGGATGGTCGTCAGGGTGCGCTCGCGCGCCTCGTCACGCGTCATCCAGCCGCGCTCGACCCCGATCGGCCAACAGGTCAAGGCAAAGCCGACGGCGGCCACCGACGAAAAGGACTCGGTCGGCCAGCGGTCAGGTGTCAGGCCATTGGCCCGACTGGTGACATGGGTGAACCAGCGGAAGGTGCGTTCCTGCAGTTCATTGATCTCGGGATCGCCTTCCCTCGGGATCAGAATGGACGCCCAACTGGTCTGGACAGGCGTACAGCCGGCAAGGGCCAGCGCCGTCCCGCCGGCGACCGTGGAACCCATCAGAAACCGGCGACGATCCATGGGCTCCATCCTCTTACTCAAACGCAGCTCAGTCAAAAAAGTGGGCCGCCCCCCGGTCAGGATCCGGGAGGCGGCCGTCAGGCACGGGAGAAGACTACCAGCGGTAGCGCAGACCCAGCTGGAAGCTGCGCGTGGGCAGGAACTGGCCGCGAGGATCGCCGTATTGCGCCGAGCAGAGGCACTGCTCGAAGTTCGAATAGTTCTCGAAGTTGAACACGTTGATCGCGTCCAGGATCATTTCGACCTGTTGGCCGTTGAACACGTCGAACGACTTGGTCAGGCGCAGGTCGATCTGGCGGAAGGCGAAGGCGTTGGAGACGATGAAGTCCTGCTTCTCCGGCCGGCCACCGTTCCAGCAGATGTCCGGATTGGACGCCGTCGGGCAGACGAACTGGGTGAACGGCAGGCCCGATCCCAGGGTCATGATGCCCGACAGGCGGAAGTCGTACGGCAGGGCAACGATGCCCGAGGCCACGATCCGGTGACGTTCATCCTGGTTGGTCGGGAAGGTCGGCGACAGGCCCGGGCGGTTGTAGTCGAAATCGAAGCCGGTCAGGCCGTTGTCGCGGCTGCCGTTACGCTCGGCCTCGGACAGGGTGTAGGTGAACTGCATCCCCCAGCCGCTCTGGGTGTCGAACGGCTTGTCGACCGTCAGATACATGGCGCGGAAGGTCTGTTCGGCGTCGTTGTTGCCGAAGAAGATCAGGTTGCGGAACTCCGGATGACCGACCGAACCGGGGGTAGGGCCTGAGAAGCGGTTGCCGGTCTCCGACCCGGCGTTGGCGATGTACCAGGCGAACAGGTTCGAGGTCTTGCCATAGGCGAAGGTCAGGGCGGTCTGGAAGTCGCCGAACTTCTGGCGGACGCCGAAGTTGAACTGGTCGGTCCGCGGCGGCTCCATGTCGTTGTTGATCAGGAAGATCTCGCCCGACCCCGGGGTCGCGGCCAGCAGCGGATCCAGACCGGCCGGCGTCAGATAGGTCGGGTTCCAGGCGACGGTGTTGACGCCGCCACGCATGCCGCCGGCCACGGAGAAGAAGATCTCCTTGTTGAACTGGAAGGGCTTGAAGCGCTCGTCGAAGGCGAAGTTGAAGCCGACGCGGTCGTAGTAGCGACCGGCACCGCCGAAGATCACCGTCTGCTCGTCGTCGAAGACGTCGAACGAGAAGCCGATACGTGGCTGGAAGGCCCCGGCGAAGGCGTCACGCCCGTTGGTGATGTAGTCGGCCGGGTTGAAGTAGGACGGGAAGTCATAGCCCGGCAGGGCCTGGATGGCGTTCAGCGTGTCGCGGATCGCGGTCGGGGTCACATAGTCATTGTTGACCGCATTGTCCTCATAGTCCCAACGCAGGCCGAGGTTGACCTCCAGCTGGCTGGAAATCTGCCAGTCGTCCTGGATGTAGAGGCCGATGACATTGTTATCGACATCAGCCGGAGCGACCGAGGCACCCAGTTCGACCCGGACCGGAATGTCCCGGCTGCCGTTGATCTCGGGCCGTGCATCGACGTCGAAGATGAACTGCGGGTTCCGGCCGAACTGCTTGTTCACATACATGTTCTGGGCGGAGAATTTGACGCCCATCTTGATGGTGTGCTGGCCGTTCCACTCGATGTCGTTGAACGTCAGGTCATTGCGGAAGGTGAAGCTCCGCTGGCGGATGTCCTGGTTGTTGCTCTGGCCGCCGGTCCTGAACACCGTGTCCTCACGGTTGAACACATTGTACTGGAAGCCCGCCGCAGGGTTGTCATCCCGGAAGATCACGAACTCACGGCCGTAGTCCGAGAAGTTCAGCGCCGTCGGATTGTAGGTGTACTCATAGAGGTCGAACTGGGCCTCGTTCAGGAAGTTGTCGCCCTGATACTGATGGCGCAGGACGATGGAGGTCACGTCCGTATTGATCTCATTGGCGCGGCTGTAGGCGCTGTTGCCGCCGAAGTCGCGGATGTCGGCCTCGGTGCGGTAGGTGGCGCTCAGGTCCAGCCGCTGGCGATCATCGATCGACCAGGACAGCTTGCCGAAGAACAGGTCTTCCTCGAACGGTGCGTCGAAGGTCCCGGTGTCGGCCGCGAACAACGGCGCATAGGCGGCGCGGAACAGGGAGACGGTGTTGCGGCGGGTTTCGTCCTTGCGCTCATAGGCGCCGAAGAAATGCAGCCGGTCCTCGATGATCGGGCCGCCGACCGATCCGCCGTACTGCAGACGCTCGACCCCGACCTCGTTGCCGCGGAAGTCCTCGGCGGTCCAGTCCGCGTCCTGGTAGGTGATGAAGGCGTCGCCGGTCAGTTCGTTGGTGCCCGAACGGGTCACCGAGGTGATGATCGAGGACGAGGCCTGCTCATACTCGGCCTTGAAATTCTGGGAGATGACCCGGAACTCCTGGATCGCCACCTGCGGGAAGGGGTTGCCGCGGCTGTCGTCCTGACCGCCGACGCCGCCGTCGATGATGGTCGACTTCTGGTTCTGCCCGTCGATGAAGACGTTGATGGCCGAGGCCCCCTGGCCACCGGCCGAGATGGTGCGCTCGGTTTCGCCTTCCGTGACCCGAACGCCGGGCGCGAGGGCTGCGAAATTCAGGAAGTTGCGGCTGATCTGCGGCAGGCTGTTGATCTGGACCTGGCTGACATTGGTCGCGACTTCCGACGTGCGAACCTCGAACAGGCGACGACCGGTGACGACCACATCGTCGAGTTCAGCGGCCCCGGCGTTGCTGGAACCGGTTACAATCGGGGCCACATCAAGATCCAGCGTCGCGACCTGACCCAGGGCGATGGTGATCAGGTCCTCGACCGTCTGGCCGTCCGCCGAGGTGACGTTGATCCGGTAGGTCCCCGGACGCAGGCCCGCGAGCACATAGCCGCCGTCATCGCCGATCCGGCCCCGGCTGACATAGCCGGTGGAGACTTCGGTCGCCGTGATGCTGCCGCCGGCCTCGACGGCCTGACCTTCATAGATCGTCCCCCGGAGAGTGGACGTGGCACCCTGGGCCGAGGCCCCTCCGGCGCAGGCCAGTGACACGGCCATGGCAAGGGCCGACGCGGCCCCCAGATACTGGATGGATTTGCGGGTCATCAGGAATTCTCCCCCTTCAGAGATGGCGTTTCGGCGGTGGCGCGAAGGCGGTCACCGGGGTTGGACTGGGTCGACGTCGCCGGGTGGCTTGACGGACGAACGACCAATTCGGGGCGTACGACCTCGCAGGCGGTGTCGGCGACGGCTTCGCCCGCTGCGTTGATGAGACGGACCAGACGCTCGAGCGCGCCCCGTCCGGTTTCGGCGATCCTGATCCTGAGTGTGGTCAGGCCGGGCCGGACCAGGGCCGCGATCGGCACGTCGTCGAAGCCGATCAGGGCGATGTCCTCCGGGACGCGCAGACCGGCATCCTGCAGGGCCAGCATGGCACCGACGGCCATGATGTCATTGCCGGCAAAGACGGCGTCGGGGCGCAGTTCACGACCGGCCAGCTCTACCCCTGCGGCGTGACCCGAGGTCTGGGTGAACTCGCCGTCCACCACAGAGGTCGGCAGGCCGGCGCGGGCCATGGCTTCGAGATAGCCCGCCAGACGCGCCTCTGCCTCGAGGTTTCCGGCCGGACCGGCGATGTGGGCGATACGACGGCGGCCCGTGGCAACCAGATGCTCGACGGCCTGGACTGCGCCGCCATGGTTGTCGACGACGATGGACGGGCGACCGGCATCGGCACCACCGTTCATCAGCAGGATCGGCGTCCGCCCGGCGAGGCCGGCCGCCAGGTTGGCGGCGTCCAGATGGGGCGAGAGCACGATCAGGCCGTCGACCCGACCGCGCATTGAACGGATGGCGGCCGAGGCCTCCTCGGCGTCGTCGTGCGAGCTGGAAACGATCAGGTGATAGCCCAGGGACCGGGCAGCCACGTCCATGCCGCGGATCAGCTCCGAGAAGAACTCGCCGTACAGGTCCGGCAGGATCACCCCGATCGTCTGGGTCTTGCTGGTCGACAGGCTTCGGGCTCCGGAGTGGGGCACGTACTGGAGTGCCCGGGCTGCCTCGAACACCCGGTTCTTCGTCGCCTCGGTGACCGGACCGGCCCCGTTCAGCACACGCGATACAGAGGCCACGGACACCTCGGCGCGTTCAGCGACATCGCGGATCGTGGCGGCCTTCACGCCACCGCCTCCACGCAGATGTGCCGGATCGCCCTGGGCGCCAAAGTCCATCCTCCCTGAGTGTTTCCAGTCCCGGCCCGCTTTGCGCAGGTCCGTCTGAAAAAACCGTGTAACCGATTACATGACACACTAGCCATGGCCCCCGCAAGTGCCCTAGTTTGGCCACATCGAGGTTGTGCTGACGGATCGACAGGCGTACCGACCGCCCCCAACCTGCCCATTCCGTCCGCGTTTCCGCTCGCCAAGGCTTTTGACCATGACTTCAAATAACACAGGCAACTATCGGTTTCCCGACGGTTTTCTGTGGGGCGCTGCAACAGCCGCCTATCAGATTGAAGGGGCGTCCATGGCCGATGGGGCGGGGGCCTCGATATGGGATCGCTTCAGCCACACGCCCGGCATGATGCTGAACGGCGACACCGGCGACGTGGCCTGCGACCACTACAATCGCTGGCGCGAAGACATCGAAATCATGAAGCGGCTCAATCTACAGGCCTACCGATTCTCGGTCAGCTGGAGCCGGGTGATTCCGGAGGGCCGCGGGGCCATCAATGCCCCGGGACTCGACTTCTACGACCGGCTGGTCGACGGCCTGCTCGAGGCCGGGATCGAGCCTCTTTGCACCCTCTATCACTGGGACCTGCCGGCAGCGCTCGACGATCGCGGCGGCTGGCTCAACCCCGACATCGCCGACTGGTTCGCCGACTACGGCCAGGTCCTGTTCGAGAAGTTCAAGGGCCGGGTGAAGACCTGGGGGACGATCAACGAGCCCTGGGTGATCGTCGACGGCGGCTATCTGCACGGTGCCCTGGCCCCCGGCCACAAGTCCGCCTTCGAGGCCATGATCGCCGGCCACAACGTCCTGCGGGCCCACGGCGCGGCGGTGAAGCGTTTCCGCGAGGTCGGTGAGGGCCAGATCGGTATCGTCCTCAACATCGAGCCCAAATACAGCGCCTCGGACAAGCCCGAGGACGAGGCCGCGCGCAGACGCGCCGAGGCCCAGATGAACCGCTGGTTCCTCGATCCCCTCATGGGCCGCGGCTATCCGGCGGAGCTGAAGGACGTCTATGGCGAGGCCTATCGGGAGTTCCCGCAGGAAGACTTCGACCTGATCGCCCAGCCGACCGACTGGATGGGTCTGAACTGGTACACCCGCTCGGTGCCCGAGAATGCGCCGGACGCCTGGCCTGTTCGCGCCCGCCCGGTGAAACAGGTCCAGCACGCCCACACCGAGACCGGCTGGGAGGTCTATCCCCCTGCCCTCACCGACACCCTGGTCTGGCTGCATGAGCAGACCAACGGCCTGCCGCTGATGGTCACCGAGAACGGCTCGGCATGGTACGATCCGCCCCACGCCATCGACGGCCGCGTCCAGGACCCCCTGCGGGTCGACTATCTGAAGAACCACCTCAAGGCCCTGCACGACGCCATCGGCAAGGGCGTCGACGTGCGCGGCTACATGGCCTGGTCGCTGCTCGACAATCTCGAGTGGTCGCTGGGCTATTCCAAGCGGTTCGGCATCACCCACGTCAATTTCCAGACGCAGGAGCGGACCATCAAGGATTCGGGCCTGCTCTATGCCGAGGTCATCAAGACCCACGGTGAGGTGCTGAACACGCTGTGAGCGGTCACCTCAGCCGGTCGTAATGGGCCTCGACCAGGTCGAGCCGTTCCGCGAACGGGACCGGGCCCGCCACCGGCCCGTCATTGGTGAACTCCAGCAGCCGGTCGCGCTCCGCCCGGAACTCGGGCCAGACCGGCCGGCCTGATCCGTTCGGATCGCCCCGGGCTGCGAAGGTGGCCCAGTAGTCCGCCATGGCGGTCGCCGCCCTTGCGTCCCGCTCGCCCATCGGCCGCCCGACGGTGTGCAGATTGTCGAATACATAGGGCCGCTCCGATGCATGGGTGGCACCGCCGCTGGGCTCGGGATTGGATTCCGGCACCACATCGAACCGGTACAGAAAGGTCGGATGGCCGTTGGCCGCATGCAGCCGCGCCAGATGCCGAGCCGGCTCGTTGAAGACCAGATCGCTCAGAACATGGGCGTCATAGCCGTCCTGCCCGCCATAGGCCGCGAGAAAGGCCGACCGCTCCTCCGCCGTCATGGGGTCGTCCAGCGCGCCATAGGGGCTCAGGTCTGACGGCTTCATCCACCAGAATTCGGCACTGTTGGCACCGATGATCAGGGGTACGGGGGCTTCGAGTCCGGCAGCGAAGGCCGGGGCCACATTCTCCCCGATAAGGCCACCGCCGTCATGGCCATCCAGCACCATCAGATCGCCGCCATAGAAGCTCGGAGCGGGTGTCAGCAGCCGCTCCGCCGGGAGCGCCCGGAGTTGTTCGACCGAGGCGTTCGGAGGCAGGCCGGCCGCGATCGCAAAGGCGGTGCCCCGGTCCTCAAGGGAGGGAGACCCGTCGAGAGTCCGGAAGGTGGCCGTGCCCTTGTCCCGGCCGAGGCCGGACTGGACGATGGCCCGGTGGAACAGCCCCCGCGCGGGCTCGGAAATCATCAGCCGTGTCACCATCACCCCGCCGGCCGATTCCCCGAAGACGGTGACCTTGCCCGGATCGCCCCCGAACGCGGAGACGTTGCCCCGCACCCATTCCAGCGCCGCGATGATGTCCGCCAGCCCGTAGTTCCCGACAAGCTCCTCGTCGCCCGCCTCGGCCGTCAGGGCCGGATGTCCGAAGAACCCCAGCCGCCCCAGCCGGTAGTTCACCGTCACCACCACCACCCCGCGCTTCGCCAGATTGGTCCCGTCGTAGAGCGCCGCCGTGCCCGAGCCGTTATTCAGCCCGCCGCCGTGGATCCAGACCATGACCGGCAGCGGCTCATCGCCCCACGGCTGCGGCGTCCACACGTTCAGCGTCAGACAGTCCTCGCTCATCGGCAGGGGGCCGACGCCGGGGTCGCCGTTCGACGGCGGCTGGATGCAGATGGCGCCGACCTGCGTCGCATCGCGCTCGCCCTGCCAGGCTTCGGGGCGTTGCGGTGCGCGCCAGCGCAGCGGCCCGACCGGCGGCGCGGCATAGGGGATGGCCCTGAAACCGGCCACGCCTTCAGCCGCACGGCCCACCAGCATGCCCTGCCCGATCGCGACGCGAGGGGCGGTGTCGGAATGCGAAGCCGGAGTCGTCATCAGCACCGCCGCTGCGAGGATGGAGGCCAGGACCATCGCTCAACCCTAACCGGCTCCGGCCCTCAATGACCATCCGGTCGCCGTCATCGGGCGAATTCAGCAACTGGCGGGCGGGGACGAAGTCCACTACGCGTTTTCACAACAAGGCACGGTCGTCACCCGTTCGCCGAACGAGCATATCTTCATGAACCAGCCGCTCTCGGGCCGCCGCATCCTGCTGGTGGAAGACGAGGCGCTCGTCGCCATGCTGCTGGAAACCATCCTCGAAGACATGGGCTGCGTCCCCGTCGGTCCCGCCGCGACCGTCGGGGAGGGGCTGGCCATGGTCGCCGACGCCGCCCCGCTCGACGCCGCCCTGCTGGACGTCAATGTCGGCGGCCAGCTGGTCTTTCCCATCGCAGAGGCCCTGAGGGCCCGGGGCGTGCCCTTCGTCTTCTCGACCGGCTATGGCGAGGGCAGCCTGTCCGAGACATGGCGTGGCCACCCCACGGTCCAGAAACCCTTCACCGAGGCGGCCATCCGGAACGCCCTGATGCAGGCCATGGGCGTCGAGAACGCCTGAGGCCTACCGCCCCAGGTCCCGGATCACCGCCCGCGCCGCATTGTGCCCCGGCGCGCCGGTGACGCCACCGCCCGGATGGGCACCGGAGCCGCAGAGATAAAGCCCCGGCACCGGCATGCGATGATCCGCGTGGCCCAGCACCGGGCGGGCGCTGAACAGTTGATCCAGCGTCAGCCGGCCATGGAAGATGTCGCCACCCACGAGCCCGAACCGCCGCTCCAGATCGCGCGGCCCCAGCGCCAGCCGCCCGACCACCGAGGCCTTGAAGCCCGGAGCATAGTGGTCGACCGTCTCGATCATCAGATCGGCCACCGTGTCGCGATGCTCGTCCGCCAGGGTCGGATCGACATGCTGGCAGAACAGGCTGGCCACATGCTGGCCGGACGGCGCGAGACTGTCGTCGAGGGTCGAGGGGATCAGCATCTCGACGATCGGCTTCGACGACCAGCCGTTCAGCCGCGCCTCGGCATGGGCCCGGTCCATATAGGCCAGCGAAGGGGCCATGATGATCCCGGCGGTCAGATGGTCGCCCGTCCCCGGCAGGCTGGTGAAATTCGGCAGCGCCGACAGGGCCACATTCATGCGGAAGGTGCCCGATCCGGACTGGTAGTTGCCGATCCTCTCGCGGAAGTCCGGCGGGACCACGGCGGCGTCGACGAACCGTTCGAACAGCAGGCGCGGATGCAGGTTGGACACCACGGCCCGCGCCCGCACCACATCGCCTGCCTCGGTCACGGCCCCGACGGCCCGGCCCTTTTCGGTCAGGACCTCGGCGACCGGTGCCTCCAGTCGCACATCGACGCCCTGTTCCGCGCTGGCCGCAGCCATGGCCTGGGTGATCGCGCCCATGCCGCCCAGCGCATGGCCCCAGACGCCCTTGCGCCCGTTCACCTCGCCGAAGACATGGTGCAGCAGCACATAGGCCGAGCCCGGCGTATAGGGGCTGCCATAGGCACCGACGATGCTGTCGAAACCGAACAGCGCCTTGATCGGATCGCTCTCGAACCAGCCGTCCAGCCAGTCGCCCGCGGACTTGGCGAACAGGTCCAGCAGGTCGCGCCGGCCCTGGGTGTCCAGCGCCGCCGCCTGACGGCCCAGGGCCCCGGCGGTCAGCAGTTCCGGCAGCATCGCCATCCAGCCGCCGTCCACCACATTCGGCGGTGCCTTCAGGATCCAGTCCCGCAATACCCCGGCCACGACCTCCAGCCGCCGCTCGTACTCCGGCAGCCGCGCCGCATCCCGCGTCGAGAATTTGGCCACCTGCGCCTGCGTCCGCCCCTCGCCCGCCAGAAAATGACGGCCGTCGTCCAGCGGCAGGAAGTTTGACACCAAGCGCTCGACCACGGTCAGCCCGTGCCGGGCCAGGTCCATGTCGGCAATGACCTTGGGGTTGAGCAGGCTGACGGTGTAGCTGGCGGTCGAGTTGCGGAAGCCCGGTTGGAATTCCTCCGTCACCGCCGCCCCGCCGACGACGTGCCGCCGCTCCAGGACGGTGACCTTCAGCCCGGCCCGCGCCAGATAGAAGGCACAGACGAGGCCGTTGTGGCCCCCGCCCAGGATGACGACGTCGGTTTGGGTGGCGGCCATGGTCTCTCCCGTCTCGACCGACGCTCTAGCACAGCCGTTTCAGGGGTCACCCCCTCAGCCCGGCTTGACCCATTCCATGATCAGGAACCAGGGCGCGCGACGGTAGTGCGCAGCGCGCTCCGGATCGCCGCCCCGCGGGGCCGGTTCGGCGAAATGGCGCAGCACCAGCCCCTGATCAAGCAGCAGGGTCATGTAGGTGGACAGCGGCCGATGCCAGTTGATGATCCGGATGCCGCGCCAGGCGACCCAGGCGGAGCGTTCTTCCAGATAGCGGTCGATGGCGAAGGCGCGACGGCCGTCCGCCATGTCCGACCAGCCCAGTTCCGACACATCCCCCGCCGAGTTGAAATTGGTCAGATTGGCGATCAACAGGGTCCCGCCGGGCTTCAGCACCCGCGCCATCTCCCGGATCGCCGCCGCCGCATCGGGGATGTCGATCAGCGACAGATAGCTGACCACCAGATCGAACTCCGCATCAGCGAAGCCCAGCGCCTCCGCAGCCTCGATGCGGTAGTCGCCGTCGGGGTCCAGGGCTCGGGCCCGGTCGATCATCGCGGGCGTGGGATCGATACCGACCGCGCGGACCCCTTCCGCCTTGAGCCGGCGGCAGAAGCGGCCCTCGCCGCAGCCCACGTCCAGCGCCGAGCCATAGGCCCCTGCCCGCACCCGCTCCATCATCGGCGCGTCGAGAACAAACTGCCGGCCATAGTCGCCGGCCTCGCCCTGAGCCGCGATCCAGGCCTCCGTCGAATCCTGCCACCCGTCGTTCATCGATCCCCTCCCCCGGCTGCCCCGGCCGGCTCTTCCTCCGGCCGGTGCACCAGCGACACCAGTACCACGCTGATCATCATCAGCAGGAACCAGCTGCCGAGCTTGGCCAGCGACACCATCTCCCAGCCGTCCTCCTGCCCCGGATAGGCCCAGGCCCGGGCCCAGGTCCCGAGATTCTCGGCCAGCCAGATGAAGACGGCCACGAGGAAAAAGCCCAGCAGGAAGGGCATCCGCCGCCGCACCCGGTCCGGGGTGAAATAGAACCAGCCGCGCCCGAACAACACGACCGTCAGCACGAACAGGCCCAGGCGGATATCCGGCAGCCAGTGGTGGGCAAAGAAGTTGACGTAGATCGCCGCCGCCAGCGCCCAGGTCGTCCAGAGCGGCGGATAGTGGCGGAACCTGATGTCGAAGATGCGCTGGATCCGGGCGATGTAACTGCCAACCGCCGCATACATGAAGCCCGAAAACAGCGGCACCATGCCGATCCGAAGGACGCTGTCCTCGGGATAGATCCACGACCCCGCCTGGGTCTTGAACAGCTCCATGAGGGTCCCGACCACATGGAAGACGAAGATCACCCTCGCCTCCTCCCAGCTCTCCAGCTTCAGCGCCAGCATCGCCGCCTGGATGCCGACAGCCGCGATCACCAGAAAGTCGTAGCGGCTGACCGGGGCCTCATCCGGCCACCACAGATGGGTCGCCAGCAACAGGGCCAGCATCGCCCCGCCGAACAGACAGGCCCAGGCCTGTTTGATCCCGAACATGAGGAATTCGAAGCCGGAGCGGGACCAGGCGCGCCGGTCGGCAACGGTCTGGAGCCGCAGCAGCCACTGACGGCCCCGGGTTTCGAGCGGGAGGCGCGGGGATTCGTTCACAGGGTGAGGCTATCGATCCCGAGCCGCGAGGGCATCGAAGATTTCCGGCGCCGTGCCTGGGCCCGGCCGGACTGTTTTCATGACCTGAGAAGCGAGATGAGGCCCGCGGCCATGGTGAGGCCGCCGAGCCCGAGGGACAGGGGCACGCGCAGCGCCAGCCACCCGCCAGGCGTCACGCCCGCCGCCTTGAGCCGCAGGTCCACGAGCAGGCTGGCCCCGATGGCGAAGCCCAGAAAGATCAGGGAGGGGCCGGGCCAGGTCCCGCCGGTGGCCCATGGCCAGGCGCTGGCCAAAGCCAAAAGGGACGGCACCACAGCCGCGACCCAGGCCCAGGTCGGGGTTCGCGCACCGCCCATCGCAGCCAGCCCCCACCACAGCCCGCCGAGGAAGCTGAAGATCAACGCGGCATAGGCATAGCCGACGCTCAGAGCCACAAACCAGATGTCAGCCCCACCCGTCACCAGCGCGGCCACGACCAGCCCCTGCGGTATCAGGCCGGCAAGCCCCAGTGCCCGGGCGGCAAGCGGCAGGGTCTGTTGCCCTTCAGGCAGGGTGGGCTGGTTCATGATGTGCCGGGCCTGTCGTATTCCGTCGAAGCTTGCATGCGGCTGACCGTGCGATCCCGGGGCGGATAGACACGGCAGGTCACCTCACCCCCGCCCGCGATAGGTCGGCACGCCCTGGTCCGGCAGCCACAACCCCTCGGGCGGCGCGCCGGTCTGCCAGAAGACGTCGATCGGGATGCCGCCGCGGGGATACCAGTAGCCACCGATGCGCAGCCATTTCGGCTGCAGCAGGTCGACGATCTTCTTGCCGATGGCGACGGTGCAGTCCTCGTGGAAGGCACCGTGATTGCGGAAGGCGGTCAGATAGAGCTTCAGGCTCTTGGACTCGACCAGCCAGTCGCCCGGCGCATAGTCGATGACGATATGGGCGAAGTCCGGCTGGGCCGTCACCGGGCACAGGCTGGTGAATTCCGGGGCCGTGAACCGGGCGAGGTACAGGGTCCCCGGATGGGGGTTGGGCACCCGCTCCAGCTCGGCCGTTTCCGGGCTGCTGGGCTGGACGGTGTGCTGGCCGAGCTGGTGCAGGCCTGAGGTGTCAGTGGTCATGGGGGCGATGTAGCGGGTTCGCCCGTCGGCGTCATCCGGGTGGTTGGTGATTGGTGATTGGTGATTGGTGATCGCCCGCGCCCTGCCAGCGGAAGGGCGGCGCGGACCGCGCCCCCGCACAGGCGGCGGCCAGCCACCAATCACCAACCACCCATCACTCTCTTCCAGTTGCCTTCCCCGTCGTCACCCCGCTATCCGTAGCGAAAGACAACCCGGGGACTCGCCATGGCCATTCCGACATCTCTGCAACACGGTCTGAAGCTGCCCGTCATCGCGGCACCCATGTTCCTGGTCTCCGGCCCGGATCTGGTGGTCGAGACCTGCAATGCCGGCGTCATCGGCACCTTCCCCTCGCTGAACCAGCGCACCACCGAGGGCTATCGGGAATGGCTGCACGACATCAAGTCGCGCCTGAACCCGGACGCGGCCGCCTTCGGCGTCAACCACATCGTCCATCCGACCAATCCGCGCCTGATGGCCGACATGATGGTCTCGGTCGAGGAGAAGGTGCCGCTGATCATCACCTCGCTCGGTGCCGTCCGCGATGTGGTCGAGGCGGTGCACGGCTATGGCGGGGTGGTCTTTCACGACATCGCCAATGTCCGCCATGCCCGCAAGGCGGCCGAGGCGGGCGTCGACGGCCTGATCCTGGTGGCCAACGGCGCGGGTGGCCACGCCGGGGTGGTCAACCCCTTCGCCCTCGTCGAGGAGGTCCGCTCCTTCTACGACGGCACCATCATCCTGTCCGGCTGCCTCTCGACCGGCGGCGACGTGGCGGCAGCGATCATGATGGGGGCCGACTTCGCCTATATGGGCACCCGCTTCATCTCGACGACGGAATCCATGGCCCAGTCCGAGTACAAGCAGATGATCGTCGAGGCCGGAGCCTCCGACATCACCTACACGCCTGCCGTCTCGGGCATTCCGGCCAATTTCCTGACCCCTTCGCTGGTCGCCAACGGCATCGACCCGAAATCCCTGCCCGAGCACAAGCTCGACATGGCCGACGAGGCCAAGGCCTGGAAGACGGTCTGGTCCGCCGGCCAGGGCTCGGCCGGGGTCCGCGACGTCCTGCCCACGGCGCAGCTCATTCATCGGCTTGCGGACGAATTTACACAGGCCTGTAACAAATTCGACAAGAAGCGGCTCTAGACCCCGCTTCGTTCCAACGAAGCGATTGAAGTCATGCGCCGCACACTGACCACAGCCGCGGCCCTCGCAACCGTCTGGGTGGCCGGTTCAACATCAATCGCGGCCCAGGAGGCCCCGGCCACGTCCGGCCGTTGGTCGTTCGAGGTCGGCAGCGCCACGGACAACCGGTCCAAGGGGATTTCGAAATCCGACGGTGAAGCCTTTGTCTGGGGCGAGGCCGAATGGGAGAATGCTTCGGGGCTGTTCTACGCAACGTCCGGCTTCCAGACGATCCGCAACCCCAGTGGTTCCGAGCTGGAAGTCGAGATCGGCTCCGGCCTCCGGCCCGAGGTCGCCGGGTTCGACCTGAACCTGAACATCACCCGCAAGTTTCAGATCGATGCGGCCCCGGGCTTCGACGACACAGCCTGGGAACTCACCGCCGATGTGGCGCGGTCGATTGGCCCGGCCAGCGGCCGGCTTCGTCTGCAGTATTCGCCCGACGGCATGGGCGGCACCAGGGCCTGGAGCTGGGTTGAGGCTCGCGCCGGCTGGGAATTCACCCCCCGCCTGCAGGGCACAGCCGCCATCGGTCACCGCGAACAGGACAACGGCCGGGACTACACCGCCTGGAACGCCGGGCTGACCTATGCGCTGACCGATACCCTTGAGGGTGAGTTGCGCTGTTTCGCCACCGACGCCGATGTGCCGGGCGAGCAATTTGCCGACACGCTCATGGCCGGGATCAGCTTCGCCTTCTGATGCCCGCCGCCCGGGCCTCGCTATTCCCGCCAGGCTTCCTATCTGTGTCAGATGAGCAGTCACCGTCCCACGACCCTCGAACGCGCCTATGAGCTGGCGCGTGGCGGCGGCTGCCGCACCGTCGGCGACATCAAACAGGCGCTCCAGGCCGAGGGTTTCGAGAGGATCCAGGATTCCCTCTACGGCCCGACCCTGACGGCGGCCCTGCGCAAGCTCTGCCAGGAACACCATGTGGCCGCCCCCGAGGGCCAGGCGGCCGATTAGTCGCACCGGGCTCCAGCTTGATTTTGGGACGCCGCCGGTCCAGAAGCCTTTTGTCGAGCTCTCTGCGAAACGCCACCCTCTGCTTTCGCACTGAGGTCTAGCCGCTCCTTTCAGACCCGACAGACCGCAGGGGCTTTTCCCTGTGGTCAACTGCTAGCGGAGGTCCTGAAAATGGCTACCGGCACTGTGAAATGGTTCAACTCCACCAAGGGCTACGGCTTCATCCAGCCTGACGACGGCGGCAAGGACGTTTTCGTCCACATCTCGGCCGTCGAACAAGCGGGCCTGCGCGGCCTGGATGAAAACCAGAAGGTTTCCTACGAAATCGAGCGCGACAAGCGTTCGGGCAAGGAATCGGCTGGTCAGCTGAAGACCGAAGGCTGAGTTCACGCACCCTTCCCGGGTGCATGATTTCGACGGCGGCGGGGGCTAAGGCCTTCGCCGCCGTTTTGCTATCTGCACCGCGCCGCTTGCTATTGGTCCGGAAAGCGCCCACCTGAGGCTACGTCGATCTCTCTGCGAAACGCTGCTGCCCCTTTGCATCGCGCACCGAGGTCCAAAGCCGATCCCATTCAGACCCGACAGGCCGACCCGGAACCTCTTCCGGCGGTCAACGCCTAACGGAGGTCTCAAAATGGCTACCGGCACTGTGAAATGGTACAACTCCACCAAGGGTTACGGCTTCATCGCCCCCGATGACGGCGGCAAGGACGTGTTCGTCCACGCCTCGGCCGTTGAAACGTCCGATCTGGGCACGCTGAACGAAAACCAGAAGATTTCCTACGAAGTCGAGCGCGACTCGCGTTCGGGCAAGGAATCGGCCGGTCGCCTCAAGGCCGCCGAATAGTTTCCGACACACGACCCTGCCGGGCTCAGCCCCGGCTGACGGAAGGGCCGGCCGCCGAACAGGGGCCGGCCCGACTGTTTTTCAACTTCCGGAGAAGCCGATGACCCCGCTGGCCGACAAGCTCCCCACCATGACCGACCCCGATCTGAAGGCCCTGCGCCTCAATGCGGTCCGGCTGTCCGAGAGCGGCTCTCCCACCAAGATGGCCACCGCTGCCGAACTGGTGCCCCTGATCGACGCCGAAGTGGCCCGCCGCGCCGCCGACAAGACCACCGTCACGGTCAAGAAGCCCCGCGCCCCGGCCAAGAAGAAGGTCGTCCCCGCGACCGGTCACCAGACCGCCCTGCCGGACTCCAAGGCCGCCTAGACCCTTCTCCGCGAGCGGCGGCTCCTGCCCCCTCGATTGGACTCAAGCCCCTTTCGCTGACAACCTCCCGCATCGGCGGATCGGGTCCGCCTGAACAGGGGGTTGCATGCGCATCCGGTCGCTCGCCATTGTCCTCGCCTGCACCCTGGTGCCGACATCCGCTTTGGCCCAGGCCTCCGGTGTCGTCGAAAAGCCCGCAGCCCTGGTCGCCGACGGCGTCCCGGCCATTCCGGCGGCACTGGCGGCCGAGACGCGACCGTATATGGAATTCCGTACCGCCGGCTTCGCGGGCTGGAATGCGGCTGACCGGTCGATGCTGATTTCGACCCGCTTCGGCAATACGGCCCAGATCCATCGCGTCGCCATGCCGATGGGCGCTCGCGAACAGCTCAGCTTCGAGGTGGAACCCGTCGGCGGCCGTTGGTCCCCCGCCGGTGACGTGCTGGTCGTCAGCAAGGACAGGGGGGGCGATGAGTTCTTCCAGTTATACACGCTGGCCGAGGGCCGCCTGACTCTGCTGACGGACGGAGCGCGCAGCCGCAACAGTTTCGGGGCCTGGAGTCAGGACGGACGCCTGATCGGCTACGCCTCTACCCGGCGCAACGGCCGGGACAGCGACCTCTATGTGATGGACCCGCGTGACCCCTCGACCGCCCGCATGGTGGCCGAGGTCAGCGGCGGCGGCTGGAGCATCGCGGATTTCTCGCCGGACGGTCGCACCGCCCTTGTCGTTCAGGGGATCCAGGTCACCAAGTCGAACCTGCATGCCCTCGACCTAGCGAGCGGTCGCATGACCCCGATCGGCGATCACAGCCTGCCGATTGCCTATGGTGGTGCCCAGTTCGCCGCTGACGGGACGCTTTGGGTCACCTCGGACCAGGACAGCGACTTCCAGCGGCTGGGCCGGATCAACCTCGCCACCGGCGCCTTCACGCCCGTCTCGACGGAGCCGCGCTGGGACGTCGAGGACTTCGACATCGCCGAGGACGGTTCCTTCATCGCCTACACGATCAACGAGGCCGGCAGCACCCGTCTGCGCCTGCTCGACCCCGCGTCTGGTCAGGTTCGCAGGGTCGACAGCCTGCCCGCGGGCATCGCCGGCAGCCTCGACATCGCGCCATGGGGCGATATCGGTCTGACCTACTCCTCGGCCCGCAGCGCCTCCGACGCCTTCTCCATAGACCCCACCTCCCTTGCGGTCACCCGTTGGACCCGCAGCGAGACCGGCGGGCTGGATGTCACGCGCAATGTCGAGCCTGAACTGATCGAGGTCGCCAGCTTCGACGGAGAGCTCGTCTCCGGCTTTCTCTACCGCCCCGACGCAGCCCGCTTCCCGGGGCCCCGTCCGCTGATCGTCAACATCCACGGCGGACCTGAAGGCCAGAGCCGCCCCGGCTTCATGGGCCGCAACAACTACCTGATCAATGAGCTCGGGGTGGCCATCTTCTTCCCCAACGTCCGCGGCTCCACCGGCTACGGCAAGCGGTTCGTCAGCCTGGATAACGGACCCTACCTGCGCGAGAATTCGGTGCGGGATATCGGTGCCTACCTTGACCGACTGGGTGCCGATCCGGCCATCGATGCGGAGCGCGTCGCCGTCACCGGCGGCTCTTATGGCGGGTACATGTGCTATGCTGGAGCCATCCACTACGGCGACCGCCTGCGCGGCGCGAACTGCGTGGTCGCCATCTCCAACTTCGTGACCTTCCTCGAGAACACCGAGGCTTATCGGCGCGATCTGCGCCGGGTCGAATACGGCGACGAGCGCGACCCGGGCCAGCGCGCCCGCCTGCTCGAGATCTCCCCCATGACCCGGGTCAACGAGATCAACATCCCGCTGATGGTGGTCACCGGCGGCAACGACCCGCGCGTCCCGGCGTCTGAGGCCGACCAGATGATCGCCGCCGTCCGCGCCAACGGCCGCACCGCCTGGCACCTTCTCGGTCAGGACGAGGGGCACGGCTTCGCGAAAAAAGTGAACCAGGACTACCAGTTCTGGGCCAGTCTGCTGTTCTGGCGCGAGACCCTGCTGAGCGTGGACTGATGGCTGCTTTCGGCCGGTCGTCAGATCGTTCTGCGGGACTCGAAGGCCGCCGGGACGCCTACCAGTGCGGTGACGCAGCCCGCCTTCACCTGCTAGAGATCAAGTGGCTCCAGGGGGTTGCATGATCAGCGTTGCATTTATCGGCTTGGCACTATCAGCCGCCAGCACCGACCCCCTAGCACCCGCGCGTGGTGGTCAAGTTCAGTGCTACACGCCCGATATCCCCCGCAAGACCTGCCGGGCCATCGGTTCGTATCGCTTTGAGGTCGACGGCCGGATAATCAACGAAGCGGAGAATATGCTCAACGAGGAGCCTTTCGTTGTCATGCGTGCCCGCGACGACGTTTACGTCCGCGACGGCGCTGTGTGCGCGACTGACGCCTTCCAGGAAGGCCATATCCAGTCGGTTGAAGTCGACGGGGCAAAACTTGAAGGTGCCAACCTGTCATCAGTTCGGTCCAGACTGGCCGCCGGTTTTCGGGAAGGCATTGGGACGGGCGAGTACTGTTCGACGTATCACGCCGAGGCCGATGGCTCCTTTCGGGCCATCGTCACCGTGGATGGAGTTCGTCGTGCGGACTCCGAAGACACGGTTCTTTGGGTGAGGCGGGAAGACGGTTGGCGCGTCGCGCCCTGATCACCCCAGCGCCTGATCCAGGTCCGCGATCAGGTCCTCGACCTCCTCCACGCCCACCGACAGCCGGATCAGGTTGTCGGTCACCCCGCCGGCCTCGCGCACCTCTTTCGGCACCGAGGCGTGGGTCATGATGGCCGGGTGATTGACCAGGCTTTCGACCCCGCCCAGCGACTCCGCCAGGGTGAAGACCTGCACCCGCTCCAGCACCCGTTTGGTCCGCTCCAGATCGCCGTCGATCAGGGCCGTGACCATGCCGCCGTAGCGTCCGTTCATCTGCCGTGACGCCAGTGCATGCTGCGGATGGCTGACCAGACCGGGATAGATCACCTTCGCGATCCCCTTCCGGTCCTCCAGCCAGCGCGCCACGGCAAGCGCGTTCTCATTATGCGCCTTCATGCGCAGGCCCAGCGTCTTCAGGCCCCGGTTGGCGAGGAAGGCGTCGAACGGCCCCATCACCCCGCCGACCGAATTCTGCAGAAACTTGATCTCCTTCGCCAGTTCGGGGTTCGCCGTCACCAGCGCGCCGCCGATGATGTCGGAGTGGCCGTTCAGATATTTGGTCGCCGAATGCATCACCACATCGGCCCCCAGCTTCAGCGGCTGCTGGCTCCAGGGCGTGGCGAAGGTGTTGTCGACGATCAGCAGCAGGCCATGGGCCCTGGCGATCCTCGACAGGCCGGCGATGTCGGCCAGTTTCATCAGCGGATTGGTGGGGGTTTCGGCCCAGATCAGCTTCGTCTTCGGCGTGATCGCCGCCTCGACGGCCGCCATGTCCGCCATGTCGACATAGCTGAAATCCAGCCCCATCGACCGGCGCCGCACCCGCTCGAACAGCCGCCAGCTGCCGCCATACAGATCGTCCCCCGAGATGATGTGCGACCCGGCGTCGAGCAGTTCCAGTGCCGTCGAGGTCGCCGCCATGCCGGAGGCGAAGCCGAAGCCGTGGGTCCCGCCCTCCAGATCCGCCAGACAGGCCTCGAAGGCCTCGCGCGTCGGGTTCTTCCCGCGGGCGTATTCATAGCCCTTGTTCACGCCCGGGCTTTCCTGGGCATAGGTCGAGGTGGCGTAGATCGGGGTCATCACCGCACCCGTCGTCGGATCCGGCCGCTGGCCCGCATGGATGGCGCGGGTCGAAAAGCCCTGACTGTTCTTCAGCTTCGTCATCATTCGTTCCGATAAAGGTGGCGACCGGCAGGGCCCGGTGGTCTGGTGAGGATCGCGATCCGGCACCATGGGCGAACAGGTGCGCTTCGGCAGCGATCACTTCAACCCGGACCGGGATGGTTTCGTTCAGTCGTCGGTCCGGGTCTCCAGAAAGGACCGCGTCCGGCCCATGACCGCGCACCAGGTCGGCAGGTCATACTGGTGCCCGTCGAAGTCGAGGCCCTGCACCTGGACCTCGGCTCCGGCCGCGCGCAGGGCGTCGGCCAGTTCCAGGGTCGCCCGCACCGGCACGGCCTCATCGCGCCGGGCATGCAGCAGCAGGACCGACAGGTCAGTCCTGGCGGGGCTTTCCCCGATCGATCCACCACCGGCGACGAGGATCGCCGACCGTACCCCGCTGTCAGGCGTCGTGGCGGCATTGACCGCGACCCCGGCCCCTCGCGAATAGCCCCAGAGAGCCACACGCCGCGGATTGATCCCGGCCCGTTCCGTCAGCTGGGCCGACGC